>NZ_JADEWU010000152.1:0-2458 GCF_015207485.1 Planktothrix mougeotii LEGE 06226 | reverse complement strand
CGGTTTGTGCGATTCGTTTAACCCAAAATAAGCTAAAAGGCTTATGGGACGGTTAACCCAGGTGTTAAGACTGGTGATAACTGATTACATTTATGGGTGAAACTCCGTGAGTTAAGTCCCATCCCTCAAGTGCTGAGGTGAAAGCATAACCCCTAGTTTGTATGGGTAGCATCCATCAGGCTAAAGCGGGGTTAAAAGGTAGAAATACTAGAAGCTAAATCTGGTAACTATTGAGCAAGAAGTTCATGCGTAACAGCAGTGAAGATGTGTATAAACCATCGTTAATCTAAATGGTGTAATAGCTGAATTAATGGTAAATCCGTCGAGAAATACGGTGAGAATCCATGATTAACACCAAGCCAAAAGGCAAGGATAAGGGCATAAGCGGTTAGACCGTCGACTTATAAGCACCGCCCAATAAACCCGGTGGACAACATCACGCTAAAAACTTCAAACAAATGTGTAATCGGAACGAAGTAATCCCTATATATCTCTGGAAAAAGGTCGAAAATCCAGTAAGTAGCTAACGAATGATATATAGGGAAAGGATGGTGTCAAAAGCGAATGGCTTGTTGTAATGACAAGGATATGCTAACAGACGCTCGGTAATTCCAAAGAAATAGAACAAGTAGCAATACAAATGTCTAAAACGCTGAATAAAAATCAGACGGTGGAATGGAGCGAAATCAATTGGCGTAAAGCTGAAAGATTGACGTTCAAGTTGCAAAAGCGAATATTTCAAGCGAGTGAACGAGGCGATGTTAAAGCAGTTCGCAAACTTCAAAAGACCCTGATTAATTCCTGGTCAGCAAAATGTATCGCGGTTCGTAGGGTAACACAAGATAACCAAGGTAAAAATACAGCAGGAGTGGACGGGATTAAATCCCTGACCTCGAAGCAACGTATAAACTTGGTAGGAAGATTAAAGTTAACCAATAAGGTAAAACCAACTCGTAGAGTTAATATTCCCAAACCTGGTACAACCGAAACCCGTCCACTCTTGATACCCACAATCAACGACCGCGCATTGCAAGCGTTAGTAAAACTAGCGTTAGAACCAGAATGGGAGGCGCTCTTTGAGCCAAACAGTTATGGTTTCAGACCAGGACGTTCCTGTCACGATGCAATCGAAGCAATATTTAAAAGTATTAGTTCAAAAGCCAAATATGTGCTGGATGCTGATATCTCCAAATGCTTCGACCGCATAGACCATAAAGCCTTAATCTCCAAAATACACACATACCCTACATTAAGCCGACAAATTAAATCATGGCTTAAAGCAGGGTATTGTGACGGAAAAGAACTTTTTCCTACTAATGAGGGTACACCACAAGGAGGGGTAATTTCACCCTTACTTGCGAATATTGCCTTACATGGTATGGAAAATAGAGTCAAACAGTATGCGGAAACACTAAAAGGGCAAAAGCGGGTTAACCGTCAAGCTCTCAGTTTAATCCGATATGCCGATGACTTCGTAATAATTCATGAAGATTTAAACGTAGTCAAGAAATGTCAAGAGATAATCGCTGAATGGTTAAGTGACATGGGGTTGGAATTAAAACCAAGTAAAACAAAACTAACCCACACCCTCAATAAAATTAACGAAAATGTTGGGTTTGAGTTTCTAGGATTCCATATACAACAGTACAAAGTAGGTAACTACCGCGCTGCATCAAATGGAACCTCTAAATTAGGTTTTAAAACATTAATCACACCCTCAAAAGCCAAAGTAAAAACTCATCTTATCAAGATAGCTGAAGTAATAGATACCCATAAGACCGCACCTCAAGCTGCTTTAATTAGCAAGCTGAATCCAATTATTAGAGGCTGGTCAAACTATTATTCAACAGTTGTTAGTAAAGAAACCTTTAACAAGGTTGACCATCTAACTTATGATAAACTGAGAGCTTGGGCAAAAACAAAGGGAAAAGGGGACATCAATAAAGACAAATACTGGAGAACAGTAGGCGATAGAAATTGGTGTTTCAGTACAGAAGATGGATTAGAATTACTCACACACTCTAGTATGCCAATCGTAAGGCACACAAAGGTCAAAGGTGAAGCTAGTCCGTTTAATGGAGACTGGGCTTATTGGAGTAAACGACGAGGCGAATATCCTGAGACTCCCAAAAGAGTTTCAACATTAATTAAGAAACAAAAGGGTATTTGTCCTCACTGTGGTCTGTATTTTGCAAGTACAGATATTGTAGAAATTGACCATGTAATACCAACAACTCTAGGTGGGAAAGACACCTACGAAAATTTGCAACTTCTACACAAACATTGTCACGACACAAAAACGGCAAACGATGGTTCTCTAACAAAGAACTATGACAATGAACCGTTTTGAATCGTACCTATAACAAAGGTGGAATTATCAAGGAGCCGTGTGAAGCGAAAGTTTCATGCACGGTTTTGAAGGAGAGGTAGGAGTGGTAACGCTCCTATCGACTCTAAC
>NZ_JADEWU010000026.1:0-66325 GCF_015207485.1 Planktothrix mougeotii LEGE 06226 | reverse complement strand
GTAATGTTAGTATTACAGGGACAGCAACACAAAACCAAACCTTAACCGCAACTAATACCGTAGGGGATATTGATGGTTTAGGAACATTAAATTATCAATGGCAAGAGTCAGCCGATAATGGAGTCACCTGGACAGATATTAGTGCAGCGACTAATAATACCTTTACCTTATCTCAAGCACAAGTGGGGAAAAAGGTACAAGTAAAAGTTAATTATACTGATGGACAAGGGACAGTTGAAACGGTTAAGAGTACACCCACAACTCCCGTTACTAATATTAACGACTTACCAACAGGTAATGTTAGTATTACAGGGACAGCAACACAAAACCAAACCTTAACCGCAACTAATACCGTAGGGGATATTGATGGTTTAGGAACATTAAATTATCAATGGCAAGAGTCAGCCGATAATGGAGTCACCTGGACAGATATTAGTGCAGCGACTAATAATACCTTTACCTTATCTCAAGCACAAGTGGGGAAAAAGGTACAAGTAAAAGTTAACTATACTGACCTATTAGGGACAGCAGAAACAGTTAATAGTAGTCCGACTTCTGTGGTTACTAATATTAACGACTTACCAACTACGACTGCTATCGGGAACCAAACCGTTAACGAAGATAGCAATTTCAATCTCAATATTGCTAATAAATTTAACGATATTGATGCAGGAGATAGTTTAACCTATAGTGCCACCTTAGCGGATGGTACAACTTTACCCAGTTGGTTAACTTTCGACAGCACAACGGGAACCTTTACCGGAACACCGACTAACAGTGATGTCGGAAATCTTGACATTAAAGTTATCGCAACCGATAGTAGTAATGCCACCGTTGAAAATAGTTTCCAACTAACAGTTAATAACATTAACGATGCTCCAACTGCGACTGCTATCGGGAACCAAACCGTTAACGAAGATAGCAATTTTAATCTCAATATTGTTAATAACTTTAGCGATATTGATGCAGGAGATAGTTTAACCTATAGCGCTACCTTAGCAGATGGTACAACTTTACCCAGTTGGTTAACGTTTAATAGCACAACCGGAGAATTTACAGGAATACCCAGTAACAGTGATGTTGATGCGTTGACTATTAATGTTACTGCTACCGATAAAAGCGGGGCAAGTATTAGCGATAGTTTCCTGTTGAGCATTATACCAACACCGACACCAACACCGACGGTAACGCCCACACCGGAACCAACGGTAACGCCCACACCGGAGCCCACACCGGAGCCCACACCGGAACCCACGCCGGAACCCACACCGGAGCCGACACCCAACCTCAGTCGTGATATTTATGACCCTAGTAATTCTATTAAAACCATAGAATTTCCTACCTTAAAACCTAACACTATCTCCGAAGCTCAGGTTTCCATTACTGGAAATCAGGAGATGTTAGGTACAGCCGAATCCGATCAAATCTTTGGTAAAGAAGGTAACGACAACATCGAAACCGGAGAGGGTAACGACGAAATTAACGGCAATCAAGGTAACGACTATATCAATGCTGGTAACGGCAAAGATCAAGCTTTGGGTGGCAAAGACAACGACCAAATCGACGGCGGCGATGAAGATGATGACTTGTTTGGCAACCTTGGTAACGATACCATTGCTGGAAATGATGGCAATGACTCGATTAATGGTAACGAAGGAGATGACCTAATTGATGGTGGCGATGGCAAGGATCAACTCTTTGGAGGTCAGAATAATGACTTAATTAAAGGTGGTAATCAAGATGATATCATCTTCGGCAACCAAGGAACAGACCTGCTCGAAGGAAACGACGGTGACGATAGCCTCTTTGGGAACGGAGATAGTGATACAATCTCTGGTAACTCCGGTCAAGATCTGATCTACGGTGGTGCCGACAACGACCTCCTAGACGGGAACGAGGGCAATGATGCACTCTGGGGCGATGACGGTGATGATACCCTTGATGGTGGCCAAGACAACGATATTCTCACCGGAGGCCAAGGTAACGATATCTTAGTGGGAGCCTCCGGTGCTGATACCCTGACTGGAGGCGAAGGCAGTGACCGCTTTGTTCTGGTTTCAGGATTTGGCCCCGATACCATTACTGACTTTACTTCTGGGGTGGATATTATCGTCCTTGATGGCGGTCTCACCTTTGAACAACTGACTTTAACCCTGGTCAATGGTTCAACTCAAATTCAGGTCAATAATCAAATTCTCGCTACCCTGAATAACGTTGATCCTAACTTGTTGACCTTTGATAACTTTACGACTTCTATCTTCTAAAAAATCTCAAAGTTATTCTAAATTATTTTTTAAAAGAGAGATTAAGCCCTGCTTAGTCTCTCTACGGTTTTCTTCACCATCTCCACTCTTCTACTAACTCACGATGGTATGATAGATGGGAAAATTACCACAACAAACGAAAAGGTAACTTGGCATGGCACCAAAGTCTGTATCTCCCGTTGTACTGATCATTTTAGACGGATGGGGTTATCGTGAACAAACCGACGGAAATGCCATAGCCGTTGCAAATACTCCTGTGATGGATAGTCTATGGACAGCTTATCCGAGAACCTTAATTCGCACCTCTGGGAAAGCGGTGGGTTTACCCCAGGGTCAAATGGGAAATTCAGAAGTCGGTCATTTGAATATTGGTGCGGGTCGGGTTGTTCCTCAAGAGTTAGTCAGAATTTCCGATGCGGTGGAGGATGGCACCATTCAAAATAACCCCGCACTGTTACAAGTTTGTCAAGATGTTTTAGAGAGAAATAGTAAATTACACTTGATGGGTTTGTGTTCCGATGGCGGTGTTCACTCCCATATCGACCATTTAATCGGACTTTTACACTTAGCCAAAGCCAAAAATATTAGAGATGTTTGCATTCATGCCATCATGGATGGTCGCGATACCAATCCTAAAGATGGGATTAAATATATTAAGCAGCTTCAAGAACAAATTGATGCTATTGGTATGGGTCGCATTGTAACAATTAGTGGTCGTTACTATGCAATGGATCGAGATAAACGCTGGGATCGGGTTAAACAAGCTTATGATATCATGACCGTTGATGGGGAAGGCAATGGATTATCAGCCGGTGATCTAATGTTATTGTCCTACGCTGAAGGGATTAACGATGAGTTTGTGGTTCCTTCTCGTATCGCACCAGGGGCGGTGGAAGCCGGTGATGGGGTAATTTTCTTTAATTTCCGTCCTGACCGAGCGAGAGAATTAACTCAAGCCTTTGTTGACCCCAATTTTTCTGGATTTGAACGTTCTTATATTGAACCCCTTAGCTTTGTCACGTTTACCCAATATGACCCCCATTTCCCTGTATTAGTTGCCTTTGAACCTCAAAATCTGAATAATATTCTCGGACAAGTCATCGCTGAACACGGGTTACAACAATTGCGAACCGCAGAAACAGAAAAATATGCTCATGTCACCTATTTTTTTAATGGCGGTTTAGAAGAACCTTTTCCTGGGGAAGACCGAGAATTAATTCCCAGTCCCTCCGTCGCAACTTATGATTTACAGCCGGAAATGTCGGCGGCTGAAGTTACGGATGTCGCTATTGAAGGAATTGAAAAGGGTATTTACTCTATGATTGTAATTAATTATGCTAACCCTGATATGGTCGGACATACGGGAATGATGGATGCGGCGGTAAAAGCCATTGAAACTGTTGATCACTGTTTAGGGTTATTGTTAGAAAGTATTAGTAAAGCCGGAGGGACAGCGATTATTATTGCTGATCATGGTAACGCTGAATATATGTCCGACGCTGAAGGAAATCCTTGGACAGCCCACACAACGAACCCGGTTCCCTTTATCCTAATAGAAGGGGAAAAACGCAAAATACCAGGTTATGGAACTGATGTTCCCTTACGGACAGATGGCTGTTTAGCGGATATCGCCCCCACGATTTTGCAGATTTTGGGGATTCCCCAACCCCCGGAAATGACGGGTCGTTCTATGATTGAATCGGCGGCCTATGAGGTTCGAGAAAATCGAACACCAATACGCATGCGACTGTAACCCCATTCTTGAAAAAATAGTTTAAACTTAAGGGTTTGACGGTTTAATTTTTTTCGTTCAAATTATCAACTTTTTACCATGATTACTCAAGTTTTACAAGCCATTTGGTCTTTATCTGCTCTAGGTATTATTATTCTAGTCTTACTCCACAGTCCTAAAGGAGATGGAATTGGCGGTATTGGTGGACAAGCTCAACTCTTTACTAGCGCTAAAAGTGCTGAAACGACCTTAAATCGCATTACTTGGATGTTAGCCATTATTTTTATGGGAATTACTGTTATTTTAAGCGCAGGTTGGATTAAATAATCAGTTATCAGTGTAGAGACGTGCCATGGCGCGTCTGTACCAGTTATCAGTCATCAGTTATCAGTGTAGAGACGTGCCATGGCGCGTCTGTACCAGTTATCAGTCATCAGTTATCAGTGTAGAGACGTGCCATGGCGCGTCTGTACCAGTTATCAGTTATCAGTTATCAGTCAAGACTTTAGAGTCAATTAAACTAATGTTATAGCAACGGACATGGCTATTAGGACAAAATATAAGCGTGTCATTTCCCCAAAATGGGGAATCTATGCCCTAAGCGGAATAGGGACTGCTATAATCATAGTTCTGACCCTTTTAATCAGCCAAATTTCAACTATTGCGACTGACGATAAAATTCCGTTTAAACCTCATCCATTACCAGAACGTTTAGCAAATTGGAACGATTTAAACCATAAAGGGGATTATTTTGATCAAATTGAACCCGCTAATTTTGGTTATTTAGTCTTTTCAAAATTTCCCATTAAAGTTTATATTGAGAATGTTGATTCTAATCCCCAGTGGAAAGAAACGGTTTCATCTGCTATTTTAAAATGGGATAATTATTTACCTTTAAATTTAGTTGAACAACCGCAAGATGCGGATATTGAAATTATTAGAAAAAATCCCCCCTTAGACCCTCAGAAAAAACGAGCAAGTTCCGCAGAAACCCGGTATCAAGTTTCTGTTAAAAATACTCCTGAAGGGTTTCCCTATTTATCCCATCACTTCACAATTTGGTTAAGTCCGACCCAAACCGGACAATATATTGAAGCCGCCGTCCTTCATGAATTTGGTCATGCGTTAGGAATTTGGGGTCATAGTCCCGAACAAACAGACGTGATGTATTTTTCCCAAGTTCGAGAACCCCCGCCCATTTCCGTTAGAGATATTAATACTTTAAAACGAATTTATCAACAACCCACTCGTTTAGGATGGCCTGTATTAATCCCCCCAAATACTTAAGGCCTGGTACAGAATGACCAGACCTTAGCGTTAGAATGTAAACTAAGTTGACTCAAGCAGATTTCAGGTAAGTTAGATAAAAAAATCAAGATACTCAACTAACGTGGACAAAATATTGCAACGATTCCAATCAGGAGTATTGTACTAGCAAAGTCGATACAGACCTTTTTTATGACATTGACCCCAGAGTTTACTCAATTCCTCAAGAACTCCAAGCGAGTCACAGACCCTCTACAACGTCAACTTTTTTTGGTAGTTCACATTGCCTCTGACGGCGTTGCAATTGGATTAAAGCACGACGGACACAAGCTTTTAATCCGATGGGGTTGTTCTCAATCTTCGTGTTATTGAGTTGTGCCCTATGACTATTAACATAACATAAGTTTCTGGGTTGCCAACCCTAATTTACTAAATTTGACACTCTTTAATATTCCGTAACAATTTATCAAACCTGAATCAATTTTACTCCGGCTGAAATGCGACGATGCTCCACCCTGGCCAAGGCGATCGCAATTTTGGAAAATCAATAGGTTATTATACTAAATATTTAATGGGTTAACAGTTAACAGGGTCTCCAATCAATTACTAGAACTCGAAAACTTTATCCATCAATTATCCGTAGAAGATAAGCTATGGTTATTAGGACAAATTATGGTACAACTCCGACAAGGCTCTGACACCATTAATGATAGAGACAAAGCAGCAGATATTCAGTATGATTCAACTGCTAAACCTATCTGGGACATCGCTGTAGAAATCGGAGCTAATATTCCTGAATCTGAATGGGAAAAAGTGCCGAGTGATTTGTCAAAAAACTTTGATCTTTATCAAAATTAGGGAGATAGCTTATTAACTGGGTTTTTCAATTAAAAAGTGCGATCGCTTTTGTATCATTCGGGTTGACAAAAGCGACCTGTGACGCGCTCATATTCATCTTCTAGTAACCACATTTGGTTTTCTTCGTAAGTCTCGCTAGTAAAAATAGTTTTATAGTTTTGTGCGGGATTTTGAATCAAAAATTTACCAGACTCTTCTTTAATTAACATCAAAATATCAGGATTCAGGGATTGACATGATATGCCAAAACTAGCATAATTGAAGCATGAGTGAATTACTAAAACCAGTTGAGTGGGTTGGCAGTTCTCTTGAGGATTTAAAGCAGTTCCCGGAAGAGGTTCAGCAAGGTGTTGGTTATGCGCTATATCTGGCTCAATGTGGTGAAAAGCACCCGTCTGCGAAACCGCTCAAAGGCTTTAAGGGGGCTGGGGTGCTGGAAGTTGTCGAAGATTTTGACGGGGACACTTATCGAGCGGTTTACACTTTAAAGTTAGCTGGAGTCGTCTATGTCCTACACGCTTTTCAGAAGAAGTCAAAAAAAGGGATTGCAACGCCTAAGCAGGATATTGAGCTAATCGAGGCAAGGCTTAAACGTGCCAAAGAACATTACTCAGAAAATTACATCAATCAGTAGGAAAAATATGAATCAACCCATTAAAGTACAAGCAGGTAGTGGCAATGTCTTCGCAGATTTAGAGTTAGAAAATTCTGATGAATTACTGGTCAAGGCAGAACTTGCCCGGAGAATTAGTGGTATTATCGTCGCCCAAAATATGACTCAAACTGAGGCAGCAGAAATGTTAGGAATTGACCAGCCTAAAGTGTCGGCATTAGTGAATGGCAAGCTATCGGGTTTTTCCACTACTCGGTTGTTTCGTTTTTTAAATGCCTTGGGTCGGGATGTGGAAATCGTAGTCAAACCTAAGTCTTTCAGACAAGCTGAAACACGAGTGGTGGCGTTGTAATGGAAGATTAAAAGCGATCGCTTTTGCTATCATTCGGGTTGGCAAAAGCGACCTGTGACGCGCTCATATTCATCTTCTAGTAACCACATTTGGCTTTCTTCGTAAGTCTCGCTGGTAAAAATAGTTTTATAGTTTTGTGCAGGATTTTGAATCAAAAATTTACCAGACTGTTCTTTAATTAACATTAAAATATAAGGGGGAGAAAGCCAAGGATCAACCCAGATTTCCGCAAACTCCCATTCTAGCTCTAAATTCATAGCAGGGGGTTATAAAGTTTTGAAAGGATTGATGATTTTTAGACCATCAATAATTAAAATATTTGTGTTGTGTCAACGGCATTTGTATATTTTTTCAAACTCGGAGGATTTATGATCATTGATCAAATCATGCAAGAACTCCAAGATATCCCAGAAGATAAACTAGCAGAAATTTATAACATGATTCAGGATTTTCGTTTAAGGTTAAATCCTGAAAACTCCCAACCTCGTATCCCTGGACTCCTCACCGGAAAACTGGGGGACGCATTCTTTGAACCTTTACCCGAAGAGGAACTCCAGCAATGGGAATGAGCTACCTCCTTGACACTCATATTCTCCTCTGGTGGCTTTTTAATGATCCCAAACTTAACAAAGAATGCCGAGATATCATTAGCCATCCGAACCATAACATTTTAGTTAGCAGTGTTTCCGCTTGGGAAATTGCTACCAAATACCGTATTGGGAAACTCCCTGAAGCTCAATTTCTGGTTGAGCATTACCAAGACATATTACACTAAGCCAAGTTCAACGAACTTACCATTACGGTCGCTCATGCTCTGAGAGCCGGAAACTTACCTATTTTACACCGAGATCCATTTGACCGGATGCTGATGGCTCAAGCTGAACTGGAAAAACTTCCTATTATTACTTACGATCAGGCTTTCCAGATTGGGTTAATTGAGGTAATTCCCTCTCCCCATTAAAAACGATGAGGGAAGCCGAGGGAATTAGGTATTTGTGTTAGTAATTATTCAATTACAAAATGCGATCACTTTCTATAACATAAAATAGCGATCGCTTGTATTGTTGTATTGTATAGGATAATCAGCATAACTGATCATTGTACAACACGATTTAATATTAACATCCCAACAACCATTGAAATAGCAAATCTATTGCATGATCAGTGAGTTTTGCTACAAGCCAACCCGCTACTTGTTTTAACCAACTTTTAAAACTGTTCTTACTAGCAAGAACTGACTTTTGCTTTTGTTCGCTCTCTCGCGCTAATAATTGGCGGATTTTATCTTCTTCTTCTGAGGTTAAAGCCATATAAATCTCCTTCTGGTTGTAAATTTACTACTTAACAATATTTTGGTTTTTCTTACCTTTTGGGAATCGGATGATCTTTCAGCCATTTTGTAATCTTATTAATCATCTCAATATCATCTGAAAAATCTCTCGTATCCGCTTGCAAAATAAGAAAGACTAGATCACAAGAAGGGATTAGATCTTGATAGATTTTTTCATACTCTCGATCTTCCGCTTCGCTGCGTCCATATCCAGGCAAATCGACTACAGTTAAAGCTCCACCTGTTGAGAGTGTAAATTCTTTAATTTGTGCTTCAGTTGTACCAACAGTTGTAGGGCTTGTTTTAAACTGACCATTAAACAGATTATTAATAGTCGTTGTTTTACCAACTCCAGATTTACCAATCACCGCAACTTTAGGTGGTAATTTAGTTTCTTTTTGAAGCTTATCTAAGATTAATTTTAAATCGGTTTCAGGGATAATTTTCTTGATGTCCTCTAAAGTTCTAGTCTTAGAATCAAGCTTTTGACGTTCTTGCTCCGCAAAAGCTTTGACTTCTTGATCTGCTAATTCAAATGGATCGGCAGGTTTCACGTTATCTAGCTTGAATCCTGCATAAGCATTTTGGATAATTTTGGTTAGCAAAGGTATCAAACGATAACGCTGTAAGGCAGAATAATATTCTATGTTCTCCTCAGATATTGCTACATTTTTACTCAATTTTTTAATAATATCTTTACACCGACGTTCAATAACTTTTTCTGCTTCATCAGTAGGACTATTTAAACGCTTGTCCCAACCGTTAGGAATCATTTTATCAACTTGGTTTAAACCAACAACAAGCCTAAGCGGTGTTTGAGGACTTTTTCCAGAAAAAAAGCTAGATATCTTAGCCCCTATATCTTCAAGCATAATTCTTTATCTCCTTGTTAATATTTTTATTTTCAGATTTTCTAATCCCCAACCGTAAACAGATGAGTAAGTTACAATTTGATTTTTGTCAAAAGTTATTTTCCCATCCACTGCACTGTTGAAAATGCAGTAAACATCATCTATTTTTTCAGGAATTAGTCTAAATTGGTCTTCTGAAGGTTCTCCTCTCTCTGGATCAAAGGGTTTTTCCCCTTCATAAACTCCCAGACAATCTATTTTATTAAGAGCAACAATTAGGAATAGAGACGGCTTAAAGAATGGCTTTAACTGCTTTAAAAAAATCTCGTCCCGTTTGTAAGCTCTCGTATCTGCTTGAGTCACCCAGACTAAAGAATCTGCTTGAGATATCCATTTTTTGTAGTAAGCCCTATATTTTTGATCGCCTGTCAGACTTTCACCAATTCCAGGCAGATCAACAACTCTTACTTGTTGGTGGGGAAAATCAAGGTAATCAAAGATATCTAAATCGGCAAACTGAGGTTTTTTTGTACAAGCAACGGCATTATCGGTAGGCCAGTTTAGCCCAAACAGAGCGTTGAGAGTGCTACTTTTCCCAACTCCGGTTTTACCAAAAAATACAACTGTTAGTCTATCGTTTTTAAAGAACCGGGCTAAGTATCTGATGATTTTCTTTAACCCAGACACAAGTGGCAAATAATTACCTCCTTTTTTATTACAGAATTTAGATGAGCGATCGCCAGTCTATAAAATTGCCTTTTCTTTGATTATTTTGTCACTTAATTTTTCTTCTGACAAGGTATACTAGGTGACATTTGGTGACAAGTTTCTCGTTTGTTAAGTTTTTATTGGGTGTCGAAAAGTAAGATTTAGTGGCAAAAGTAGCGGAAGTGTGATAAAGTAATATCAAATTGTAACTAAAATTATGACCTCATCTAATATCTATGGATATTCAAGAAGCTATCGAGTGGACGGATGATCGAGTTTTTAC
Source organism: Planktothrix mougeotii LEGE 06226 (assembly GCF_015207485.1). Classification (NCBI taxonomy): domain Bacteria; kingdom Bacillati; phylum Cyanobacteriota; class Cyanophyceae; order Oscillatoriales; family Microcoleaceae; genus Planktothrix; species Planktothrix mougeotii. The sequence continues at coordinate 56,068 of NZ_JADEWU010000026.1, read as the reverse complement.
GAAAACTGGAAAGCACCTTGATTCGCTTCAAAGAACTATATTAGAGGGGACTTTAGAAAATCAAACTTACAAGCAATTATCAGAGGATTATCATTGTAGTAAAGACCATGCGAAAAGAGTTGCTTCGGATCTATGGAAACTTCTATCTGATGTGTTGGGAGAAGATGTTAAAAAATCTAACTTTAAATCAATATTAAAGCGAATAGAATTTTCTAATATTTCAAACTCTACACAACAAATTTTTAGTAATATCAATATCTGTAGCGAAATTTGCCCCTATCCCCAAGTACAAAAAAATCGAACGCCTACTCACTCAAAAAACGCTAAATCTCAACCCCACCACGACCTCAGCGAAGCGCCAGAATACGATAATTGCCTCTACGATCGCACCGACGAACTCACTACCCTCAAACAATGGATACTCACAGAAAATAGCCGTATTATTACCATCACCGGATTATCGGGTATCGGTAAAACAACCCTAGCGAGACAACTGGTAGAACAAATCAGAGATAACTTTGATTACATTCTGTGGCGATCGCATCGAAAATTTCCGACTCTCAACGCCCTTAAAGCCAACCTGATCGAGTTTTTCTCCCCAACTCCACCCTCAGAAAATCCATCAATTATCAACTATTTGCATTCTCGCCATTCCATCCTAGACGATTTGCGATCGCACCGTTGCTTAATTATCCTCGACGACTTTCAAGACACCTTAACCCCCCGTGAATTCGTCGGAAATTATCTTCCAGAATATGAAAATTATGGTAAACTATTAACCGAAATTGGCAGATCTCCCCATAACAGTTGTCTCTTGCTTCTCAGTTGGGAACAACCTATTGAAATTGCTAACTTAGAAACGGAAAACCGCTATTGTAAAACCCTACAACTCCAAGGCTTAGGTCAAGCCGCAACACAACTTTTAGCGGATAGAAAACTCACAGATCAACAGAAATGGCCAGAACTCATTCAACGTTATAGTGGTAATCCCCTGTGGTTAAATATTATTGCGTCTACGATCAAAGATTTATTTAATGGTAGTGTTGAGCAATTTTTATCCTATAAAACTGTATTTTTAGGAGATTTAGAACCCTTGATTAAGCAACATTATCAACGGTTATCCGAATCTGAACAACTTTTGATGCTGTGGTTAGCGAACCCAGATAAAACAGTCAATATTTTGAGTAAACCCACAGAATTTTCATCGGATACCGATTTTTTAAGGACTATACAATCTTTGAAAAAACGGAGTTTAATTCAACAAGCGCGGAATAATAAAGAATCTTACTGGAATCTTGAACCTGTGATTAAAGAATATGTGAAAACCCAATCTTTGAGTTATAGTAAACGTTCAAGAGATTAATAAATAATCTTCATTTTCTAATTTGCACTGCATCAATTTCTGCTGCAATTTCTGCTTCAGATAAAGGATTATCTGTGTGTAATTCTTGGATTTCTCGACACAACTCTCTGAACCTTTGCGCTAGAGCTACTTTAGCTGGATTCTCAGGTGTATTTTTCCTCGACTCCTTAATTATTTTAAGCTTTTCTTCTAGCAACTTTTGAGCAAATTCTCCTTTTACAATAGAAATATCTATGCTTTCTGGAGTAGAATTTTTATTGACTTTTTCAATACTAATTATATCTCCTTCTCTCCTAATTTCAACCTCCTCTAAACCTACCAAAAAAGATGGGGGAATGACTAGACCATTTTCATTAACTCTTAATCTCATTTCTTTTCTCCCTTTTTGATTATTGATGCTTCTATGCTAACCTCGAAGTCAGAGCAGTTTACACACCCTGTTAACCGGGAAGAAAAAATAATTTTTCCCTTTTTTCACTACATCTCACGCCTCACCTTACACTTCAGAGTTGGTGCGTGCGCTGCGCTTACACACCCTACAATTATTCTATCAACGTAACAGAATCATCCAAGTTTCGGAGCCAACAACACCATCGGATTTGAGTTTATATTCTGTTTGGGCGGCTTTAACGGCTAATTGGGTTTCTGGGCCAAATACCCCATCAACGCCACCTTTGAGAAATCCCTTCGCTTTCAAACGTTCTTGTAACCCTGTGACTGCTATTCCTTGCATTCCCAGACGCAATATCGGAAAACTAGGGTTATCGGGTGTAGTCGCTGCTGTTGCTGTATCCGTAGAATTACTGACAACAGGTGGCTGACAAACGGTATTATTTGTAACTGATGTGGCGGTGGGAGTTACAGGGGGAAATAAACGGTTCCAGGTTGTGCTATCAGTAATTCCATTAACCGTTAACCCAGCGAAGGTTTGAAACTCAGAAACGGCCGTTGCGGTCTGTTCCGAATAAATGCCATCAACAGCCCCCTGATAATATCCCAATAATTTTAGGGTGGCTTGCAGTTCAGAAACGTCCTTTCCCCGACTCCCCATTTGCAAGACTGGACGACTGACTTCAACAGCAATTTTTACCGGAGATAGAGTCGGGGTTTGGGCTATTGCTGACGGTATCAAATTTAACCCGATAACGAACACGGACGCTATGGGTAAATAACGGTGAACCTTGACCCGAAACTGGTAATCATTCTGCATAACAATCCTCCTCCCACCTTAACTTTAAGATTTCTGCCTGGTTATTGTACCAGCCAGAGGCAGGAGTTGAACGCCGGAGAAAGCCTAGGACTGGGAACCCACAAAGGCTTCTGGGCCAACGACGGAAACATAAGGTTCAATAAAATAGTGGTTAGCGACTCGCAGCGTTTCTGCTGAAGTCACCCCCGCAATATTAGCCTGAAATTCCGTATCAAATTCTATCCCTAACCTTAAACATTCGTACCAGCCATAGATTTGCGCCAGTTGGGAGTTGGTTTGTTTTCCTAAAGCATATTGACCCAAGAGTTTATTTTTAGCTACTTGTAGGTCATCCGCCGTCAGGGGAATGTTGACGAGACGTTCAACTTCCGTGCGTAACCCCTCAATGGCAATATCGGTATTTTCCGGTGCAGTTCCCATGTACACGACAAACTGAGACTGGTCGAGGCGAGTGGGGAAAAAGGCGGATACATCGTAAGCTAATCCTCGTTTTTCCCGCAATTCCACAAATAATCGACTGGATAACCCGTTTCCGAGATAGGTATTTAAGACTTTTAAGGCTGAATAGTCTTCATGGTTGACCGAACTGGTTAAATAGCCCAACATGACAACGGACTGTTGGGTTTCTTGGGGGGTAATGGCGCTTTGAGGATGGGGGGTTAAGGTCGGTAAGGATAATGTCGGTAAAGGAGTTTGAGGTGCTATCCAGTCGCCAAATACCCGTTGAATTTGTTCCATCGCGGCTTCGGGGGTAATGCGTCCGGCGATGGAGATAATTAAATTATCAGGACGGAAATAGGTTTGATGGAATTCTTGGAGGTCATCGCGGCTAAGTTGAGCAACGCTGGTTTCTGTTCCCAAGGTCGATAAGGCGTAGGGATGATGTTGATACATCTGGTGTCGCAGTTGTTCAAAGGCGACGGAAAAGGGTTGTTCCCGTTGAGAGCGAATTCCCTGAATGGTGATGCGGCGTTCGAGTTCGATTTCGTCTTCGGGAAAAGAGGGAAACCGTAATAATTGACCCGTTAAACTTAAAATATCTTGAAAATCGGAAGCAACGGTTTTTAGACTGATTAAAAAATAATCCGTTGACGTGTCTGCATTTAATTTGGCCCCAACGGATTCTATTTGTTCGGCAATTTCCAAGGAGGAAAGTTGGTTGGTTCCTTTGGTTAATACAGTGGCTAATAGATGGGAAAGTCCTGATTTTTCCTGGGGTTCCCAGCGACTTCCCGTTCGTAAAAATAAACGAGTTGCAATAATATCAGCCGCCGGATTTTCGGTGACAAGCAGCACAATTCCGTTATCGAGAACGGTGCGATGGACATTACGAATGGTGGTAGATGGAATTAAAGTTTGGGTCACAGTTCCTCTATTTTCCTTTGTGGTTGGGGAATTAAGATCGGCGTTACTGCATTTTTTATCACAAATTGACCTATTATGTAATCCGTGATTGTTCGGAATTATTTTTTGATGCTGAACATCCGTATAACTGAACCCAGTACAATCCTCTGTAATCATACGGTTGTTTAGGATACAATTTTTTAAATTTATCCGTACTCTGACGCAAGGAATCAGTTTTACTCTTATTTCTCAACATCTTAAAAGGGTTAAATTGAATTCAATTTAACCCTCTAGGTAAAACTTATTTTTGCTGTTCAATAATTCCCCCTCCTAAGACTAAATCTCCGTCATACCAAACCGCAGCTTGACCCGGAGTAATCCCAAAGATAGGTTCATCAAAAATTAGTTTAACGCCAGAACCGATTTTCGGATCAATTTCTTCTGCTTCTGGGGAATTAAGGGGAACAACGGTAACAGGTTGCGGTTGCGACCGATAGCGAATTTGTACTTCAGCACGAATGGGGTTATCCGGTGGAGAAATCGACACCCAATTGACTCGTTTAATCAGACATTCTGTTTGTACCGCACTGTCTCTATCCCCAACAATCACTTGATTTCGACCCGCATCAATTCCGACAACATATAACGGATTGGGGGCAGAAATTCCTAATCCTTTTCGTTGTCCAATGGTATAATGATGAATGCCTTCATGGTGTCCTAAAACTTTCCCCGTTGTATCAACAATATCGCCTTTTTTCCCGGTAATATATTTATCCAAGAACGCTTGCATAGAACCACTGGCTTCCACTAAACATAAATCTTGGCTTTCGGGTTTGTCGGCGGTTTTTAAGTTATATTGACTGGCAATTTTACGGGTTTCGGTTTTGAGGACTTCTCCCAAGGGAAATAGAGTTCCAGCCAGTAAATCTTGAGTTAAGTCGTATAAAAAATAAGACTGATCTTTATTGGAGTCTACGGCTCGTTTTAATTGATAGCGATCGCAAGTTTTATCATAGTCTATTCTAGCATAATGACCCGTTGCAATCCGTTCAATTCCTAACTGTTCACGGGCATAATTTAACATCGGCCCAAATTTCACAGCGCGATTACATTGAGAACAAGGTAAGGGTGTAATTCCGTCTCGATATCCATCCACAAGATAGTCTACAATATAGGTTTGAAATAACTCTCGACTATCAACAATATGATGAGGAATTCCTAATTGTTCACAAATAGATGCCGCATCCACCATTCCTTCAGAACAACATTGTCCTTTTCCCTTCATTAACCACAGGGTTAACCCCACCACCTCATAGCCTTGGTTGTGTAACAAGGCGGCGGCGGCGGAACTATCGACTCCACCGGAAAGACCAACAACAACTTTGCTCATGATCCTATCAGAATAACTTGCCAATTTCAATAAACTCACTTAACTTTAATTTTAATGTTGACTGATCTGTCAGTTCTGATGACTCTGGATTCACTAACTTGCCAACATCAATCGAACTCACTCAAACCGGGAGGACGTTAAAATGTCAGTCTATTCTATTGTAATACAGAAAAAAACAAATGGGTTGATCAATTTTTTATTGAAAATTCCCCTATTTTCTACCCTAATGCTATTGGGGGGATATGGATGGATAGCCAACCCAGTTTTAGCTGAACAACGCTATGGGGTTTATGTCAATGGTGAGAGTCCTTTATTATTAGAAGTGGTGCAACAAGTTCAACCCGGAGCGATGGTGCAACGCTATAATAATCGTAGCATTATTGATCTAGGAATTTATTTTAATCAAAGTGAAGCTCAACAACTGATTGAAACCTTAAAACAACAAGGCGTTCAAGGGAATATTATTAACTTTAAAACCGGAGAAGATTTTAATAATCCGGTAACGGTAAATCCGATGATTATTCCCCTAGACCAAACGAATGTAAAAGTGATTACCACTTCTATTCCTCCCGGTCAAGTTCCGGTGACAACGGATTTAGGATTGTATCAAATTTTTGTCAGTCCGACAACGACTTCTTTAAGTGCTGTCCGACAAATTTCTCCGAATGCAACAACTTTAAATTATCAAGGGCAATCTGTGATTCAAGCGGGAAGTTTTGTTAATTTGTCTAATGCCAATCAACTCCAACAAAGGTTAGCTTTATCGGGAATTTCTTCGACCATTATTAATAGTACAGCACAATTACAAGCGTTTTTAGCCAGTATTCCCACAATTCCTAATCCGCCAACTCAGCCTAATTTTAATTTAGGTTTAGGCAATACTAACGGTTATTTTATTTTAATTCCCAGTCAACGGAATCAACTGGTTACTATGGCTCAAAATATTGTCGCCTTGGGTGTTCCTTCTCAAAGTGTTCAGATGCAACAAGCCGCTTCTAATCCTTTCGTTGCTGTTGGCCCCTTTGCCAATCAACAGTTAGCACAACAATGGGAAAATTACCTCAAAAGTTCAGGATTACCTCGTGCTACGATTTATTTTGGGAGATAATTTTGGGCGGGAAAACCCCGCCCCTACGATATTATAATAGGGTAATATTACATAGTTTATAATGTTATGAATTCTGAAATAAGATCCGAAAAATTTCAACAAATTGTTGTCACCGCAGAACAAATGCGAACCCTTGAAAACCGGATTTTTTCTGCGGGAATGCCTGTAGCTGCGTTAATGGAAAAAGTGGCTCTTAAAATTACCCAACGCTTACAGAAATTTTTATCGGAAAACTCAATAACCTCCTCGAATAAAATCGGGATATTAGTAGGGCCAGGACATAATGGTGGTGATGGGTTAGTTGTCGCTAGAGAATTGTATTTTCTGGGTTATTCTATTATTATTTATAGCCCTTTTTCTAAACGAAAAGAATTAACGGAGGCTCATGCTAACTATGCCATTAGTTTAGGAATTCCTAGGGCTTCTAATATTGAGGAATTACAAACCTGTGATGTGTTAATTGATGGCTTATTTGGATTTGGTTTAGAACGACCTATCACTGGAGAACTTGCTAACGCTATTGATACCATTAACACTTGGAATAAATGGGTTATTAGTATTGATTTACCATCAGGAATTCATACCGATACGGGAGAAATATTAGGAACAGCTATTCGCGCTGATTTAACTCTGTGTTTAGGGTTATGGAAACAAGCCTTTTTACAAGAGGTCGGATTAGATTATATAGGAATAGCAGAACGGATTGATTTTGATATTTCCTTAACAGATATTACCGCAATTTTAGGGGAATCTCCCTTTCTAAATCGGATCACTTCCTCAACAGCAATTCACAGTTTACCTCTCCCCCGTTCTGTTAATTCCCATAAATATAAAAACGGTCATTTATTAATCATAGCAGGTTCAAAACAATATACAGGAGCCGCTATTTTAGCCGGACTAGGAGCCAGAGCAAGCGGGATTGGAATGTTATCCATTGCTGTTCCGAATTCGATTAAATCCTTACTCAGTTCGACATTACCCGAAGCCTTAATTATCGGTTGTCCTGAAACCGAAAAGGGAGCTATTCTCAAACTTCCAGAAGACATCGATTTAAGGCGGTATCAAACTATTGCCTGTGGCCCTGGATTAACCCCAGAAGCTCAACCTATTGTCGAAACGATTTTAACAGCAAATTGTCCGATTATTTTAGATGCAGATGCTCTCAATATTTTATCTAAACTCAATCCCTTTTTTACCCTGTCTTCTCGTCAATCTCCCACGATTATAACCCCTCATTTAGGAGAATTTAAACGTCTGTTTCCTGAATTAATGGAATTAGAAAACAATAAAATAACTTTAGCCAAACAAGCCGCAGAATTAACCCAAACCATTATTGTCTTAAAAGGAGCAAGAACCTGTATTGCTACCCCGAATCAAGTTTGGATTAATCCTGATAGTACCCCTGCTTTAGGTCGAGGCGGAAGTGGTGACGTTTTAACGGGATTAATAGGAGGGCTGTTACCCCCTATCATTTTAGCCGAAAAACCTGTAGAATCAATTGTTAATAGTGCAGTTTGGTGGCATTCTCAAGCTGGAATTCTAGCAGCAAAAGAACGCACGGAATTAGGGGTTGATGCCTCTACCTTAACCCAATATTTAATTCCCGCTCTAATACCGTTTATAAAAACAAGATCATAGGAAATAAGTTACGATGAAATTACAAGTTTTAGAACATACTGTTTTTAAGCTTCATCCTATTGCTGCTGAAGCAATTTCTGATAATGAGAAAATCTGCGTTCATTGTGATACAATATTTGAGATATACAGTTATTCGGAGGCAGAAGAAAACCATTTACAGGTTAACTTCTTATCTCCCAAACCCAAAAATATGACCACTTGGTTTGTTCTGGCTCATCAAGTTAAACTCTTAGAAACCGATGAAGAATTAACCGCCTCCCGTTCAGTTTCTTCGGCTTCCTTTGCTGCTTCTAATTCCGAGTGGATATGGCCGATGACAGGAACCAGTATGGGGTCAAGGGCAGAATTTGGTTATGCGAGAGGCAGACTTCATGCAGGAGTTGATATTGGCGGATATACCCCTGATGAATGTTATGCAGCTAGTGATGGTATTGTTGATTATATTAAAAATGATTGCAGTGGTGCAGAAGGTCGGGCAATTTATATTAAACGTTCTAATGGTTGGGAACACGTTTATTTTCATTTACAATCGATTCGGGTTAAAGTGGGTCAAAATATTACCAAAGGTCAATTTATAGGAATCCGGGGAGGTTCAGGGTTTGGGTATGAAGGATTAGAAATTGATGGCGGAGGCTATTCCATTCATCTGCATTTTGAAGTCCGTCAACCCAACGGTGAATCTATTAATCCCCGTTCTATTTTACCCGATGATGGCAGTGTTCCCATTGTCGGTTAAATTAACTTCTGAGCGATAAAATCTAACAAAATCTTTTGATGAGGAGTTCCGATTAACCTCACCATTCCGGCTTTGTGAGAATAACATTTTCCAGCTTTAATATCCTCGGTGGTTAATAACCCCATATCCCATCCTTCATTTAAGACTAATTGACTTAAATCAACCGTTAAAGGAGCATAAAAAACAAAACGATTAACCTGAGAATCACCATACTCTTTAAACAGAACTAAATCAGAAACTTGATAACCAATTTCTTCAATTAATTCTCGTTTCAAGCATAATTCTGGCGTTTCTTCCCCTTCCAAATGTCCGCCAAATAATCCCCAAACCCCCGGATGAACAATGCCAGGAATATTATCTCGCAATTGAAATAAAAACTTTACATCTCGATAAAGAATTGCCAAAGAAACTTGAATCATAATTATCAGTCATCAGTTATCAGTTATCAGTCATCAGTTATCAGTCATCAGTTATCAGTCATCAGTCATCAGTCATCAGTTATCAGTCATCAGTCATCAGTTATTCTCGTTTAATTTCTTTAAGATAAACTTCTCCAATATCTTTACCTTTCATATCTTTCAGTAAAATACTTTTATATTCGACTTTACCCTGAATTAATAAGTCTTGGTTAAGGGGGGGTAAGGGTTGAGTTGTGAAGACCCAAATAGAACCTGTATTATCTTGGAGTTGATAAGCACCTGCACCTAAAAATGGTGCATGGCTTTGAACTTTACCTCGTAGATAAACTTTAGCACCGATTTTCTGCCGTTGTTGAAGCTGATCAATTTTAGCGGTGTTCAAATTAATCCAAGTTTCCGAAGGGGTAATACTCCCACAACCGACTAATCCGGTCACAAATAGTAGTACAATACTCAGGGGCAACCTTGGGGTGAACTTCACTGGAAATGCAAGGGTCATAGAGTCTGGAATCTAAAATAAAATTCTTTTCTCAAGCCTATAACCTTTCGTGAGAAAAAGATTAAATTTATAGGTAAAATTATCTCCAATCCTAGCTTAACTGCTAAAAATAGAGACGATTGCAATAGAGTGAACGACAAGACAACGAATTATGGATAATCTATTAGACGGTAAATCTACAGCGAAAAAAATCCAAGCTGAACTTCAAGAACAAGTCCAAACGTGGGAAGCGAAAGTAGGGCGTCCTCCCGGTTTGGCGGTAATTATGGTGGGAGATAACCCAGCCAGTGCGGTGTATGTTCGCAATAAAGAACAAGCTTGTGCTAAGGTTGGTATTGCTTCCTTTGGTCAACATTTTCCCGCAGAAACTTCTCAAGAAGAACTCACCCAAACGATTCATACCTTGAATCAAAATCAACAGGTGGATGGAATTTTAGTACAGTTACCTTTACCTCCCCATTTAGATGCTGTTGGGTTATTGTATGAAATTGATCCCCAAAAAGATGCTGATGGTTTACACCCGGAAAATTTAGGACGGTTAGCCAGAGGAGAAAAGGGGTTAAGAAGTTGTACTCCCGCCGGAGTTATGCGACTATTTGAAGAGTATAATATTGAGTTAAAAGGCAAACACGCCGTTGTTTTGGGTCGTAGTATTTTAGTCGGAAAACCGATGGCGTTAATGCTCTTAGAAGCAGATTGTACCGTAACAATTGCTCATTCAAAAACAAAGGATTTAGCAACAGTTACCCGTGATGCTGATATTGTAGTGGGAGCCGTTGGACGTCCGCAAATGATCACGGCGGATTTTGTGAAACCCGGTGCTATTGTTATCGATGTTGGGATTAATAAAATTACCGATGCTAACGGTAAATCTCGCCTCGTCGGGGATGTCGATTTCAACAGTGTTCAACCTATCGCCCAATATATTACCCCAGTTCCCGGTGGTATTGGCCCCATGACCGTTGCGATGTTATTACAAAATACCTTCTGGAGTTATTTGGAAACAGTCAGGGGTTGACCTGGATGGTTAACGGGTAGGGGGCGGGATATGGGTCTAAAAGTAGGCTCTCAAACCCCTATTCCCCTGTCCTACTGTTTCCGGGTGTAACGATGTTTTACTCCTAGGGGAAAATATTCAGGATCTCCGGTTAATTTAAGGGTAATTTGAGGGGTTTGATATTCAGGGGGTACATAATTAGCAAATTCGCTATTGAGGCGCTTTAATTGAGTTAAAATAGAAGTGGCGATCGCTTCTTTTTTATCTTCTGTTTCTTCAACACCGGGAGCTAATTCTACCACCACTGACAGAAATCGATTTTGATCAGAATCTTCTATCACAGACATGACAAATTTACCCGTTACCCACTCTTTTATTAAAGGTTGTTCTAACCCTACAGTAACATTTTCAGGATAAATATTTGCCCCAAAATAGGATATTACAAATTGCGATCGCCCAAACACAAACACAAACGGTAATTGATGAATGCCTCGATTTCCTAATTTCTGTAATTCTAAAATAGGGTCAAAATTATATTGTTTTAAAAAGTCTAACATCTCCTGAAATTGAATAATTCCTCCTTGATCTGCAATATGATAACGGATTAAAGGAATGCCATTATCTCCTGAAAATAATAACGTTCCCGTTGTCGAATCTTCCTGCTTTTGGACTTCAAAAAATCGACTTTTGGGGTCATATTGTACTAAAGTTGGTAATCGAGATTCTCCAAATAATTGTTTAGCACTGTCTGGATTTTCAGCCAAGAATCGACGAATACAAATACTTAACGGGGTTTCATTCCCTAAAACCCCTGCATCTGCTGTGCCATATAAGCTTGCCGAATCATAATACGGTTGTGTTGAGCCAACTCGTTCCCCGACTAAACTGCGCCATTCTTCACTAAAAACCTCTCCTGCAAAAACTAATTTAACGTGATATTTTTGCCATTCTATCCCTTCAGCAATTCCGGTATCAATAATATCTTTAATAAACGGAGGATAGCCTAATAAAACCACCTGCTCAAACTGTTCCCCTAATTCTCGAATTACTCGAAAGATTTCTAATTTTTGGTTTCCAGGGGTAATAACCGTAATCGGATAACCTTTTGTGGCTAAATGACGACAACAAGCCGTTGTATACAGTCCGCCAACCCAGGTTCCCAAGGTAAAACAAATAACCGCTAAAGTCCGACGTTGATCCCCTTGAAAACTATCATAAAAAATCTGTTCAAACCGAGTGGCAATTTGCAATTCATCACTCATAAACCGGGGCCAAAATGTCGGGTTTCCCGTGGAACCAGAAGAAACAGCAATTAAATCACAGGTTTCTAATTGACCATAACGACACAATTGGGATAATGAATAGGAGCGTAAATAATTTTCTTTAGTAATTACAGGAAGGGTTTGAAAATCTTCAAGGGTTTGAATGTTAGGAATAGACTGATAATATTCTGCTAAAAATCCTTGATAAGCTGGAACAGTTGTGACAACCTGTTGAAATAATTGTAAAACAGAAGTAACCCCTCTATCTGGCGAGGGTTGAATTAAATCAGATAAGGGTGTAGATAAAAAGCCGTTTAACGCTGAAATTGCCCGTTGGCGTTGTTCGTCTCTGAGTTGACCCATGTTACAGTCCCAATAAATTGCTACTCTCAATTTAGACAGATTTGAACCGTTTAACACTCCTTTTTTACCCTAACAGCGAATGAGTCAATTAATTTACCCCGGTATTGTTCTGAGAAACCATTACACCATTGTCCGTGAGTTAGGACATGGAGGTTTTGGACGCACCTATTTAGCACAAGACCAACATCGGTTTGATGAACTTTGTGTTTTAAAAGAATTTGCCCCCCAGGTACAAGGAAGTTTTGCCTTAAAAAAATCTCAGGAATTATTTGAACGGGAAGCAGAAATTCTTTATAAATTGAAACATCCTCAAATTCCTCAGTTTCGAGAGTTATTTCGAGAAACCATTGATAATAAAGGCTATTTATTTTTAGTCCAAGATTATGTGGAAGGATTGAATTATCGGAGTTTATTGAATCAACGGTTACGCCAAGGCTTGCCCTTTACTGAAGCAGAAATGATTCAATTTTTACTCCAACTGTTACCCGTTTTGGATTATATTCACAGCTATGGTGTGATTCATCGAGATATTTCCCCTGACAATATTATTCAACGTCAATTAGACGGTTTACCCATATTAATTGATTTCGGGGGTGTTAAATTAATTCAAGCTAAAGTTGAATCAGAATTAGCCGCACAACAAGGTCAAAATCCAACCCCCACTCGCTTAGGAAAAGTTGGGTATGCTCCCGATGAACAAATGCGTTTAGGAAGGGTTTATCCCCACAGTGATTTATATGGGTTAGCAGCCACCCTATTTGTGTTATTAACAGGGAAGGAACCTCAACAATTAATTGATCCTCAAACGTTAATTTGGAATTGGAAAAAATACACAAATTTAAGCCCAGAATTTGGGGCTATTTTAGAGAAAATGTTAGCGTATCATCAAAGCGATCGCTTTCCATCGGCTCAGGATGTTCTAGCAGCACTTTCAACCCTAAATTCTCCCCTAACTCAGTCTTTGCCAAAACCCTCGACTCCCCTGACTCAGGGAACAGTTTCCTTAACCCAAAACCAAAGTTTATCTCCCCAAGTTTCTCCCACTCCAGGAAGAATATCTGCGGGTCTTAAAATGCCTTTATTAATATTTGTTTCAATTTTAATCCTGGGAGGGTTCGGGTGGTTAGGAGGACGCTATTGGTTAAACCATTATGCAGATTTATATCAAATTCCGGGGACAGAACAAGAACGACAAGAAGCCTTAAGGGATGAAAGACGTTTATTAGGGATTAATTTTAACTTTTTTGTTAATTTAGTGAATGAAGAATTTTATACTCGCTATCCTGAACAACAAGGAAGAACCTTAACAGATAGTTCCTCCGATGCCATTTGGCGACAACGATGGCATCAAATTGCCGATGAATTCTTGCAACGTCTGGGACAATTAAGTGAGGAATCTCGGCTGAAATTAGGAACCTATCGTTTGGATGATCTTGATCACTGGAAAGCCACCGTTAATCAGTTACAATTAAGTAGTCAATCCTTGTATGATTTAGCAGATGCCAAATTTTTCTATTTATTTCCTGAACAATCAAGAACCGCCAATTTATTAGAGTTGCCCATAGGACAAGTTTGGCAAGCTTTTACCGATGATGTTGTTCATCAGTTACAAGCGGGATTAACTTGGGAACGAGTGGAATTTGCCTCGCAAAAAACTCGAAAAACGTTAAAAGAAACCCTAAAACCCGGAGAAGGAAAAGCCTATATTGCTCGCTTTAATAAAAATCAAGTTTTGCAAGTGCATCTCAAGTCTCCAAAACCCTCAACGTTACTTTCAATTTATACCCCTGGTATAACACAAAAATCCCAATCTTTATTAGAAGATTCTCCTAAGACTCGTTGGTCAGGTCGCTTGCAGGAGTCTGGCGATTATGAATTTGTAGTTGTGTCTAACTCTTCTCAACCTTTTGAGTATGAGTTAACCCTAGAAACTCGTTAACACCTTTTCTCTTCTGATTAAGGGTATTCAAACGAACTAAAAATTGATCCGGTTTTTGCCAAAATTAAACCGATGTAATCATTGATGTTCAGATTCTTAGTAACACCAGACTCTATGAGATTCTAAAGGATATTAAACCCTATGAAAAAAATAAAAGTTGGTCTTTTATATTCCTTAAGCGGAACCATGGCAATGAGTGCAACCCCCTTGTTAGAATCAACCTTAATGGCAATTACAGAAATTAATGCTCAAGGAGGGATTTTAGGATATGAAATTGAACCCTTAATTGAAGATGGTGCGTCTGATATTTTAGTGTTTGAAAAAAAAGCCCAAAAATTACTAGAAATCGATCAAGTCAGCACAATATTTGGCTGTTGGACATCGGCTTCTCGAAAAGCAGTAAAACCTTTAATGGAAGAATATAATGTTTTACTTTGGTATCCTGTTCAATATGAAGGGTTAGAATCTTCTCCTAATATTTTTTATACCGGTTCCTGTTTAAATCAACAAATTCAACCTGCGGTGAGTTGGGCACTCCAAAACCTAGGAAAACGATTTTATTTATTAGGTGCAGATTATGTATTTCCTCGGACAGCCCATAAATTAATTAAATCCCTTCTGAAACAAAAAGGCGGAACTGTTGTTGGAGAACACTATTTTACTTTGGGAGATCAAAGATTTTTCGATATTATTGATGAAATCAAAAATTTAAAACCCGATGTCATTTTTAATACTTTAAATGGGGATAGTAATTTCTATTTCTATCAAGCTTATTATGAAGCTAGAATTTCACCCTCAGAGATGCCCATTGTAGCAGTGAGTGTTTCAGAATCAGAGGTTCAGAGTATGGGTGAAGCGAGTGTGGGTCATTATGCTTGTTGGAGTTATTTTCAAAGCTTAAATAGCGCCCATAATCAAGAATTTGTGAATAATTTTAAAGCTTTATATGGAACCGAGCGAGTGACTTCTGACCCCATTGAAGCTGCTTATTTTCAAGTTTATCTTTGGAAAAATGCTGTAGAAAAAGCCAATAGTTTTGAAACAGATCTTGTTAAAAAAGCTGCTTATGATCAAACCTTTGAAGCACCGGGAGGACGGGTTAAAGTTGAATCTAACCATCATTTATGGAAACATTGTTATATGGGTCGAGTAACCGAATCTAAACAGTTTGAAATTATTTGGAAAAGTCCCGATTTAATTAAACCTTTACCTTGGTTAGGAGTGGAGGAGTTAAAAAATTTTCTGCAAGCGGATTTAGTGATTGATATGTTAGCAGAAGTTTCTCAAGGGATTCAATATAGTTGTTTATTAGAAGCCAATAGCCGACGCTTAGAATTGACGATGCAACAATTAAAAACCGAAATTGAAGAACGTCAACGGATTGAAATTACGTTACAAGAGGTTAATAAAGAATTAAAACACATGGCAATTACAGATAGTTTAACTAAATTAGCCAATCGATATTGGTTTAATGAATGTCTAAAATCTGTATGGAATCAACATTTAATAACTGAAACCACTTTAGCATTAATTTTATGCGATATTGATTACTTTAAAAACTATAACGATACCTACGGCCATCAAAAAGGAGATGACTGTTTACAACAAGTAGCTCAAGCGATTAAAACAGCCGTTAGAAATGGGTTTGACGTGGTGGCGCGTTATGGTGGAGAAGAATTTGCGGTTATTTTACCCCACACCGCCTTATTTGATGCCTCACAAGTAGCAACTCGAATTAATATGGAAGTGCAACAACTTCAGATCCCTCATAAGACTTCTTTAGTCGAGAAATATGTTACAGTGAGTTTAGGGGTTGCGAGTCAAATTCCTGAGTTACAGTCTTCTCCTGAAGTGTTAATTTCTGAAGCGGATAAAGCCCTTTATAAAGCTAAAAATAATGGCAAAAACCAATGGTGTTTACATTATATTAGTGAACAGGGAACAGCTTAACTGGGAACAGGGAACAGGAGGAAAAGGAGGAAAAGGAGGAACACAAGTCTAGGTTTGCTGTATTAGTCTTTGCCACCACTGTTATAACTAATAACTGATCTAATTTTATTTTAAATTAAGCCGAACGTCGTTCTAACAGCAAGTTTTGTTCTGGGTGAATCGAATTTATCCAACTCGGAAGAAAGGTTTTTAACCATTTTTCCCCCTGAGTTCCATACAAATGATGTTTATGAAGTTGTTCCGTTAGAGATTGGCTTCCGGGTAAGGTTAATTGTTCCCTTCCTCGCTCTATCCACCGTTTCATTAATTCTTCAGTCATTTCTGGGTGAAATTGCAAACCATAGGCCGTTTTCCCATAACGAAATGCCTGGTTAGGAAAATCTTTTCCCGTTGCTAATAAGACTGCGCCAGATGGTAATTCAAACCCTTCTTGATGCCATTGATAAACGTATTGTAGAGCGTTAAAATAACCTTGTCCTTCGACGGTTGGGGTAATGGGGAAATAGCCAATTTCTCGAATTTCTTCAGGATGAAACGAGACTTTTGCCCCTAACACTTTGGCTAACAGTTGAGCCCCTAAACAAATGCCTAAATAGGGTTTTTTGGACTCTAAAACCAGGGAAATCCAGTTCAATTCAGTCCGAATATAAGGTAACGTATTTTCATCATTGGCACTCATGGGCCCCCCAAAAACAATCACAGCCTCATGTTTTTCTAAATGATGGGGTAAAGCATCCCCCTGACTGGGAAGGCGAATATCCAATTTATAACCATAGGACGTTAGAATTTGTCCCACCCGCCCTGTTTCGGTGGTGGGTTGATGAATAATAACCAGAATATTTTTCATCTTTCTTCCTCCCGGTCGACTCCCGCCATAGCTATACTCAGCTTGGCGGTGAGAGGAAAGGGAGGGCGGGGTCTATGCAACATAGTGAATTCTTGTGGGTTAGAGAAAACCGTTGTGCCTCAGAAGTGGCGAAACTCCCCGGCATACCTGTTGGGATTACAGGATTGAGGCTACCGATATTGTTCTGGTTAGACCCGCCTCGGTAGGGCGTTTAATTGGGTTTGGGGATTTCTCCCCCTCCTATTTCTAGGGTAATGTTAGCTTGGCCAATGTTATCCAGGCTTTTTCGGCTGAGTACACTGCCTCCCAAATGGTTGTTTAATACTCAGCGACAGAGCGGAAAACTAGCTACGCATTTTCCGGTGTCGTGACCTAAATAACGGAGTCAGTTAAGACTTAGGCGGGTCAACTAGGGCTGTATTTCAAGCCCCCACTGTACTTGTACTCAAGTCAGTGGTGGGTTGTTGACAGACCTTGTAAGCGCAATACACCATTCCAACTAACGACAAGCTGAGTCCGTTATTAAACCATAAAACGGAAAGAACCCTTAGTATAGAGGGCTACTAACGAGATAGATTAATCATTCGTTTGTGTTGCTAGTATAGCCGTCTTCAAGCCATAAGCCAATAGGTTTTTCCAAATTCTGTTGTATTTTTTAATACAATTTTTGAGAAATTAATTTTTATTCACAAACAGAATTTGACAACGTTGAGATTGTATTGTCAGAAGGTTTTTAAGATTCTAATCAGGGGGGAAGGGAAATCTTTCCTAAGTTAGATGTGTATATCTGTGACAATTAGGAACAATAGGAAAGCAAGATCAAACTTGTTTAGAAGTCTTTTCATTAGGAGAGAATGCTAACAGATTCATAGCCTAATTTTTATAGGGATCTGCCCTATAACTTTAGAAATAGGAGAATAACCATGTCACGTTTTATTCAAGTTAAAAATTTTGGATTTAGCCTTGATGCAGTGATTTGTTGGCAACGTTTAACTCATGAAATGGGCAGTCCGTTAGTTGTCAATTTTTTGGGTGATCAAACTCTAAAATTTACCGATGAAGAAGCTGAACAACTTCATCAAATTTTAAATAATCATTCCATGACTTTAACAACCCGAACTTTAACACCCCATCGTCTGGAAGTCGCTTAATGATAGCAACTGTTAAGGTGATTAAGAACAAACTATAAGCTGTCCCAATTGCCAACACACTAAATCCAAGTTATAAGTGTTATGGCGGCGGTTTTTAAGGGGAGTTTGGGGTTGAAAATCTCCCATCCCCCTAATCGGTAATCTTGTCTGTTGATTTTGATTGGTTTCAATCCCTTTCAGGGATTAGTGGTTATTATAACCATTTTCTTAATAGAATAAATAGAGTACGGGGATAGAATTTGTACTGCGATTCAATATGTCAAATCAACGGTTAGGACAATTTTTAGGTGGTTTTGTCTTAGGGTCTGTCGTGGGTACGGTGGCTGGTTTGTTGGTAGCCCCTCGTTCTGGGAAAGAAACGAGAAAGTTACTCAAAAAATCAGCCGATGCCTTACCCGAACTTGCAGAAGATCTATCCACTAACGTTCAGTTACAGGCAAATCGACTGTCTGAGTCTGCATTACGCAATTGGGATGAAACCTTAATTCGGCTTAAAGAATCCATTGCAGCCGGGTTAGAAGCCAGCCAACAACAGCGACAAACCCAACAGAAGTTAGAAGTTGAAAACCATCTACCAGAGTCTCAAAAAATCATACGGGAACGTTAACAATGGGGGATTGCGCCTAAAAATCGCTATACTTTGAAGGCGAATAAACCCCAAACTGTTATTGATGGAAATCCAGTGACTGAACCTTTGTTTTGGCTGGCACTGTCGCTATTTTTTGTGGCAGTCAGCCTTACTGCTGTTGTTGTTGTTGCCTTACCTGCCTTGCAAGCCATTGCACGGGCAGCTAGAAGTGTGGAAAAATTAGCGGATACTCTCTCCCGTGAATTTCCACCGACTTTGGAATCGATTCGGTTAACCGGGTTAGAAATTACCGAACTGACGGAGGATGTTAGCGAAGGGGTACAAAGCGCGAGTCAAGTGGTTAAACAAGTGGATTTAGGCTTAGATAGCGCTAAACAACAAGCTAGAAAATTGCAATCTACCACAGGCAGTATTTTCACCGGAATTCGCGTGGCGTGGAAAACCTTTACGCGCAAAACGTCCCCCTCTGAGTCCCAACGTCGCTCAGGAAATCGTTTGTCAGGGAGTAGAAATTCCCATCAGTTCAGAGAGCGAAATATTCAACGCTTAGAACTTTATTCTGAGGCAAATTTTGAGTTAGAAGATGAAGATCCTGAAGGAAATCATCATGCTTTTAAGAAAAAAGATTATTAACACAGATTAAAAGCGGTTTGTATAGGCGATCGCATCCTTTAAATTTATGGAAGATCCACAATTATCCCCATCTAACTTAGACTTTTGGGAAGAAAAACGCAAGAAAGTAGCCTTTTATTTAGACGATATTGAAACGCCTTTGGGGAAAACCATAAATTTAACTTTAACGGGAATTATATTAATCTCCTTAGCTAGTTTTATCGCTCAAACCTATCCCCTTTATGCGAATGTTCGTTCTCGTTTAGAATTATTAGATTTTATTATTTTAATTTTATTTACTATTGAGTATGTTATTCGATTTTGGGCTGCTGAAAATAAAAAAAAATTTGTATTAGATCCTTTATCATTAATTGATTTATTGATTATAATACAAGGATCTTTAAGATTTTTAAATATTAGTTATTTAAGGATTTTTCGTTGGTTTAGAGTTCTCCGATTAATCCGATTTATTGATGTAAAAATATCTGTTTTCAGAATTCAAACTGAAGATGGGATTATTTTTGCTCGAATTATTTTTACACTATTAACGATTATTTTTATATTTTCTGGCCTGATTTATCAAGTTGAACATCCTGTTAACCCAGAAATCTTTAAAACCTTCTTAGATGCGGTGTATTTTTCCGTTGTCACCATGACAACCGTAGGGTTTGGAGATGTTACCCCCCTATCAGAAATGGGGCGATTTTTAACCATATTAATGATATTAACCGGAATAGCTTTAATTCCTTGGCAATTAGGAGATTTAATTAAACAATTAGTTAAAGCATCCAATCATATTGATACGATTTGTGTCGGTTGTGGCTGGTCAGTTCATGATAAAGATGCCCGTTTTTGTAAACGATGTGGAACCCCCTTAAATCCCTCCAACTCGTAGGGTGCGTAAGGCGAAGCCGCACGCACCAACTTATTATGAATTAACCCAACTTATTATGAATTAACAAGATTTTGGTGCGTGCGCTACGCTTACGCACCCTACAAAAACTATCATTAGTTTCGTTTTAGACTCATTGCATAGAACTTAAAAATCAGTACCTCAACAACCTAATATTCCTCGGATAGACACAACCAGTCCACCAATAATTGTTGTCAAACCACCTCCAGTAGCAACATCACCTGTGATAGCTGCTGCTATTGTTTCAATACTCGAACCAGCCATAATCATTGTAACGAGTGTGGTAGCGATTGATGCAACTGTGACACCAGCAGCAACAACCGTTACTAACCCAGCCGTAGCAACTAAACCAATAATCATTCCCCACTGTAGAGGATTGGGAGGCTGACAAGATTCAATGACATTTAGGACAACTGGAAAAATTTGTAAATTGTGTAAAAATATATCCATGTTTAATGCTTTTACTAATTAGATTTTCCAATTGTTGCAGCTAAGAAGGTGGTCATTGTACCTGTTATTACACCTATTATTCCATCTGCGGGAAGGTGGTTTGTAATTTCGTTACTAATAATAGTAGTAAGTACCCCGACGATAACTCCAACTAAAACCTGCTTACCAAAATTACTCATAACTTCTTATATGGATGCTGTAAACTATTTATTGATTATAAACCAACTGTACAAAACTTATCATGGGTATTATTACTGATTTTTCAGTTGTTAATTGTTACAACCCCAAAAAATTTTATACTTAGGTAATAAAAAAATATTAATAAAATATAATATTCCCGTTAATCTATTGTTATCCTAACATTCTTGCTAATTCAGCAATTATCCTAGATAATAATATTAAGCAATACCATATAATTCTGTAAACATGGTATTCTGATTAAGAATCCTAATCATCTTAAGAGGAAATAAGCAATGATTCCAGGGGAACTGATTGTTAAACCGGGTGAAATAGAACTTAATGCGGGTCGTCCCACCTTAAAGGTTAAAGTGGCAAATACCGGAGATCGCCCGATTCAAATTGGATCACATTATCACTTTTATGAAGTTAATGAAGCCTTACAATTTAAACGGGAACAAACCAAAGGAATGCGGTTAAATATTCCAGCTGGAACTGCGGTTAGATTTGAACCGGGAGATGAACGGGAAATCGAGTTAGTGACCATAGCCGGAAGTCGAGAGATTTATGGCTTTAATAAGTTAGTAGAAGGTCAACTAAAAACTGTTCCATCAGAAGCGTCAGACAAAAAATCTAAGAAAGAGAAAGATAAAACCAAAAAAGGTAAAAAAAAGAAGTAGAATAGATGAGTAAAACTTTAATAATTGATTATCTCTGGAAATTTTAATGATGAGATTATTATCGATTGATATTAAAGGGTATCGTCCTTTTAAAGACTTTAAAGCTGACTTTAAATCTTTAGAAGTGATTGTAGGTGCTAATGGGGCTGGAAAATCCAGT
Source organism: Planktothrix mougeotii LEGE 06226 (assembly GCF_015207485.1). Classification (NCBI taxonomy): domain Bacteria; kingdom Bacillati; phylum Cyanobacteriota; class Cyanophyceae; order Oscillatoriales; family Microcoleaceae; genus Planktothrix; species Planktothrix mougeotii. The sequence goes on along the minus strand of NZ_JADEWU010000026.1, from coordinate 34,271 downwards.
TTGTTTGAATTTTTGAAATTTCTCCGAGATGGTATGTATCGAGAGATCCCCACTGAAATTATAGAGGGATCAATCGGTCAACAAATTTTTCATCTGACCGGGCCAGAAAAGTTTACATGGAATTTAGAAATTGATACCAATAGACCTGTTTCTATGCTCTATCAAGGCGAACTGGTTGGCCCTGTGGGAAAAACACAAATTACCTATGAAAAAGTTGTTTCCTCTAAACCCTTTAGCGATCAATATAAAAACCCTTATATTTTCATGGATATTCAAGGGAATCAAGGGCGAGTTCAAAATCCAGATACAGGGAGGTTTGACACTAGAGAAATTAAGCAAGATATTCAATCTAAACGCAATCAATTAGCTTTAAGTACCATCACTAATCCACGTTTAGAATTATTATTCGAGTTGAGAGAATATATTCAGAATTGGAGATTTTATAGCTCTTTTAATATTGCTAATCAAAAAATCCGTAAATCAGTTGTAATTGAACAGGAACCGATTCTTCATGAAGATGCAGGAAACCTAAGTTCTGTTTTATTTTATTTACAAACGGAACATCAAGAAATTTTTAATGAATTGCAGTTGTTTTTAAGATTAATGATTCCAGGGTTTAAAAATTTAATGGTAAAAGCGCGAGGAGGCCCTGGCGAGGTCATTGCATTTTGGCAAGAAAAGGGAGTTGATGAAACTATTAGTTTAGCGGATTTATCCGATGGAATTTTACGTTTGATTTGCTGGATTTGCCTTTGTTTACATCCGAAACCGCCCAGTTTAATCTGTATTGATGAACCCGATCAAGGGGTACATCCTCGGACATTATCTATTTTAGCAGGACTATTGGAGAAAGCATCAGAACGGACTCAAATTTTATTAGCAACCCATTCTTCCTATTTCCTAAGTCAGTTTGATTTATCTAAAATTGCCGTGATTCGTAAAGAACAGGGAGAAGCTGAATTTTTTAAACCCTGCGAATTTCCCATATTAATTGATATGTTAGAGGATTTTGGAGCAGATGAAATTGAAAAATTACATCGTTCAGATGAATTGGAGCAACTGACATGAAAGTGATTGTTTATGTAGAAGGAAATTCAGATAAATTCGCAATGGAACAATTATTCAAACAAGTTATTGAAACTAAGCAAAATCAGGGTATTAAGATTCAGTTCTTTTCAGGGAAAGGAAAGGATAATCAAAGAGGTGGGAATGCAAAAAAAGAATTATTAGAGGTAATTCCTAAAAAAGCAATTAATATTTTAACAGGTAATCTTAATTCAATGGTTGTTGTTATTCCTGATTTATATCCTAAAAATATAGGGTTTCCCCATACAACTTATGATGAACTGAAGGAAGGAATTATTAATCAATTTTAACAGGAATTAACAAAAAAAGCAATAGAAGATCATCGATTAAAACAAAGGTTTAAAGTCTTTTGCTACAAACATGACTTAGAAGCCTTAGTTTTAGCCTCGGAAAATCAACTCAGAAACCATCTAGGCTTGAAAAAGGATCAGAAATTCTTGATTTCTTGGACAATTCCCGTAGAAGACCAAAATCATGATCAGCCACCCAGTAGAATTGTTGAAAGATTATTTAAAGCGTATAATAAAACCTATCAAAAAACAGTTGATTCAGCGTTGATTTTAGGACAAGCTAATTATCAGGATCTTGCTGAAAGATGTCCTCAATGCTTTAAACCCTTCGTTGAATTCCTAGAAAACTTATCATTACCCCAGGAAGACTTATGAGTTATAAAATGGATCGACAAGCTTATGCAGAAACCTTTGGGCCAACAGTAGGCGATCGCATTCGATTAGCCGATACAGAATTAATAATTGAAGTAGAAAGCGACTATACAACCTATGGGGATGAGGTGAAATTTGGCGGCGGAAAAGTGATTCGAGATGGCATGGGACAGTCACCCATTACCCGTGAAAATGGTGCAGTCGATTTAGTGATTACGAATGCTTTAATTATTGATTGGTGGGGCATTGTTAAAGCGGATGTAGGGATAAAAGATGGGAAAATTTATAAAATTGGCAAAGCGGGAAATCCCTATATTCAAGATCATATTGATATTATTATCGGCCCTGCCACAGAAGTGATCGCAGGAGAAGGAATGATCCTCACGGCGGGAGGAATTGATAGTCATATTCACTTTATTTGTCCTCAACAAATAGAGACTGCCATTGCATCAGGAATTACCACAATGATCGGCGGTGGAACTGGCCCCGCAACGGGAACAAATGCCACCACTTGCACTCCGGGTGCGTGGAATATTTATCGAATGTTAGAAGCGGCGGAAGCCTTTCCCATGAATTTAGGATTTTTAGGCAAAGGAAATAGTAGTCAACCCCAAGGTTTAGTTGAACAAATTGTTGCAGGGGCGATGGGTTTAAAATTACATGAAGATTGGGGAACTACACCGGCTGCAATTGATACTTGTTTAAATATTGCGGATGAATATGATGTGCAAGTTGCCATTCATACGGATACGTTAAACGAAGCAGGATTCGTAGAAACCACCATTGAAGCGTTTAAAAATCGAGTCATTCATACCTATCATACGGAAGGCGCTGGAGGCGGTCATGCGCCCGATATTATTAAAGTTTGTAGCCTCAAAAATGTCTTGCCTTCTTCTACAAATCCTACTCGTCCCTATACGATGAATACCCTAGAAGAACATCTGGATATGTTGATGGTTTGCCATCATTTAGATCGGAATATTCCAGAGGATGTCGCGTTTGCAGAGTCCCGAATTCGTCGAGAAACCATTGCGGCTGAAGATATTTTGCACGATTTAGGGGCATTTAGTATGATTTCTTCTGATTCTCAAGCGATGGGACGGGTGGGAGAAAGTATTATTAGAACTTGGCAAACTGCCCATAAAATGAAAGTACAACGGGGGCTTTTACCTGAGTCTAAAAATTCTCAAGAAACCCATGATAATTTTCGCGTAAAACGCTATATTGCTAAATATACAATTAATCCAGCAATTACTCATGGAATTTCTAATTATGTCGGATCAATTGCGGAAGGAAAATTAGCCGATTTATGTTTATGGAAACCTGCTTTTTTTGGGGTTAAACCAGAATTAGTGATTAAAGGCGGGTTAATTGCTTGGGCACAAATGGGAGATGCAAATGCCAGTATTCCCACACCCCAACCTGTCCATGGTCGCCCCATGTTTGGCAGTTTTGGAAAAGCGATCGCCTCGACATCTTTAACCTTTGTTTCTCAAGCCGCTTTAGACGCTAAAATTCCCGAACAATTAGGGTTACAAAAACAATGCGTAGCGGTTTCAGGAACTCGAAATATTAGCAAAGCGGATATGAAATTAAATAATGCCTTACCGAAAATTGACGTAGATCCTGAAACCTATCAAGTCAAAGCAGATGGGCAATTATTAACCTGTGAACCTGCAACTATATTACCGATGGCACAGCGTTATTTCTTATTTTAATAAAATTTAGGGTTGGGTGTTGTTGCTAAACCCAACCCTTTGATCAAGGCTATAAAATTCTGATAAGGTTAACCGCAACGCCGTGTCGCCTCAGCTTTTGACCTGGTTAAAACCAGGTGGGCACCTCGACCAGACTTAAAGTTTCCGAGTACAAGCTCGGTTTACTGCCGTCTGTAACTTTCTTAGTTCCCGTATTCTTAAAGCTATAGATCAAAAAAACATATCGGCAAGCCACCAACGTCGCAGCACAACCTTAAAACTTATTATAACGGATTTTTTCAGGATGGGAAGGGGGATCGCAAAGTAGAAGAGGAAGGGTTATACACAATGCTCAACTGTACCGGGCTCGATAGAAATCAGTGAATGAGTGGATAGAGCATCAGATTCCGCTCTGACATTTGGGGAAAAATCAGGGGTTGAAAGGCTTGATTTTTAACGGGTGTGGAGGGATTCGAACCCCCGACTGACGACTTAGAAGGTCGCTACTCTATCCACCTGAGTTACACACCCAATCTATAAGACATTTTACCTTATTCCTGCTCAATTTTTAACACAATCTCAAAAGACTTTTACTCAAGCCATTGACAGATGCCATGTTATTCTGAGTAAATGGCGGAAATAAGAGGTTTGATCTCAAGCCAACTGTCACCCGTAAAGATCTGCCTAGCGTATCTTTGTCGGGAAAAGTCTGAGGCTTCTAGGCGGAGACAGAAGTTAAGGACTACAATCAAAGACACAGCCGACCGCCAGGACAGGAGTAGGTGCAGAAGTGTCATGTTTATATTGAAACGAACGGATGTTGAAATAACAACGGTTCAACACCCTAGTAAAGATCAGCAGATTCCTGTTTTAAATTATCAGGGACAAACATTTCGCCTGATGAAAATGTTTAGCGCCCAACAAGCGGAAGAGGCGAGAGCATTGTGGCGAGATCTCACTGATAACAAGGGAAAAGCTTGTGTCCTATTAGAAGAATCAGATCGATATAGTGTTTGGGGAAAAGTCCGTTTAGATCAACTCTTGGGAGAAGGTCACGGCGGAACAGACACCAAATTACCTATTTTGACTCAAGCCTGTTTACTCCTCTTGCAAGCCGTGTACTTTGATATTGAAGATTTGCTAGGGGCGAAACAAGCGGGTTCTTTTGAAAAAGATTTGATCAAAATTTTTCAAAAGTCTAAGTTTCCCCAAGCCGATCATTCAGAGGCTATAAAAACCTTACTGACCCTAAATCCCCTGGATAGCCTCCACATTCCACCTTGGCAAGAGAATCACCTCTGCACCTTGCTGCAAGAACTCTATAAGTTAGGGAAAGGCTATTTTGGGAATACCAGTTTTGCTGAAGGGATAGAAGAAGTGCTCGAAGATTTATCGCCAGATGATCGGGATCTGTTTATCAATTGGTTGAGTCAGTCTGCTTTGGACAAACTCTGGATTATGAATTGACCCATGTTAGACTAGCTGATCTGACCTAAATATGGGACGATCTTACCAAAGACTCTTGTTGAAATGCTGGAGTTAAAAACGATCAGCTTCTCAAGGTTGTCTTAATTCTTTAAGTTGCTAGTTATTTTAATCTTATGAGTAGCACTTCACAACAAAAGTCCTCCTTATCGTCCTCCCTGTTTTCGGCACAGGGCTTGGTGATTGCAGGGATTGTGTGGGCTGTTCTTGCCTTGTTATTCTTCCTGCTGTTTAGTGTGACGGTAGAAGGAGAAGAGTTACCTCTGTGGTACTCCATCGGAACCTACTTTTTTGAATTAGGGGCATTTCTGGGAGCCGCGATTGTCTGTTATAGAAACTGGCAAAGTCCCCAGATGGTCAGCGGTCGCAATGTCTGGTTGTGTATCGGGTTAGGGGTATTTTTCTACTTTATCGGGGGTGTCCTGTTTGGGGTATGGGAACTGGTTTGGCATTTAGATCCTGCGGTTTCCATCGCCGATGCCTTTTACGTCCTCAGCTACCTATTTCTGGGTGCGGGGATGATTTTGGCAGTTCTTTCTAAACGAGTGGATTTAGAAATTGCACAGTGGGTTGCTTTGGTGGGGGTAGCCGTTGCAGGAACCGCCTTTGGTTTGTGGGTGGCTAGTCCGACCTTTTTTGGATTACTGGGTTCACCGGAACCTATTGCCATTGAACAACAGGTTGCTGCACCTTCAGTCCCGACTCCTGGGGTATCTGCCCCTAAAGTAGAAAAACTGAGCACTCAAACCCCAGCAACGCCTGCTGCTGAATCCGAGGAAGAAACTTCACCCGCTCCTTTATGGGTAGAAGCCATTGATAGCAAACTCGAACCCCTCGAATTCGGGGTGAACTTGTTCTATATTATCGGGGATGTTTTCCTGTTAATTTTAGCAACAGCCCTGATTTTAGCGTTTTGGGGCGGACGATTTTCTCAATCGTGGCGGATGATTGCATTTGCGATCTTTTCCCTTTACATTGCGGATATGTACTTCAAATGGTCTGACTCCCGACTGGAAGGGGACTATGAAAGTGGCGGTTTGCTAGAGGTGTTCTTTGTGTTTACGGGGGTTTTATTTGCGGTTGGCGCAATTTTGGAATACGACATCTCCACCCGTTCTCGTCAAAGCCGACGGAGCAGACGCACGGCGAAAAGTTAATCGATTGACCTGTTAGTCGAATTCTCGATATCCATCGGATCACCCTGATTAACCCCAACGTTAAATCTGATTCCTATTTTCATCCCTAACCCTTTGACATGAAGTGACTCCCAACTCAATGACATCCACGAAACTTTCTGAATCTGAAAAACAGGAAATTATTAGGCTCTATCAAGAGGTGCCAGAGGAAACAACGATTACTTTGGCAGAACGCTATGGAGTCAGTAGCTCAACGGTGAGACGAGTCCTGCAAAATGCTGTTCCTAAAGATGTTTATGACATTCTGACAACTCAAAAACAGCGTCTTCATCGTGCGGGTAAACGCTCCCTAGAGGATCTGAGTGATTTGGATATTGCCGAAACCCAACTCACTCTTGATTTGGAGACACCTGAACCTGTAGAGGTTTCCCGCGAATCTACACTGATACTGCCTCGTAAGCGTAAACGCTCATCTGCCCTTGAGTCGGAGCCTATAGAATCTAACGCTTCTAATTCTTTAGGAGAAGATTTTATACAGACTCAAGCGTCTAATTATCAACCCTCTACTCCCGGCTTAGAAGAACTGTTAGCAAAAGATCTGCTTGATTCCAGGGGCCATGTGTTTGGGGACTATGAAGATAATGAGGATGACGAGGAAAACCAGGAAGACGAAGAAGACGAGGATGGGGAAAATCATAATGAGGAGGACTACCTAGACGAGTTTGGCGATGATGAGGATGAGGATGAGGATGAAGACGACAATCGGCACAGTCTATTTTCTCACTCTCTGACGAGTGGAGGGACTGCATTAGTCAAGATTTTGCCTTTAACAGAAACGGCACTACCCAGAACCTGCTATTTAGTCATTGACCGCTCCTCAGAATTGATTGCTAAACCCCTGAGAGCGTTTAGTGAGTTAGGAACGATTCCAGAGGAGGAAATTCTGGAAAAAACCCTTCCTGTGTTTGATAACCACCGGGTAGCGAGTCGTTTCTCAGGACGAAACCAACGGGTGTTTAAAGTCCCCGATGGCCGACTCCTGAGAAAAGCTGCCCCCTATCTACAGGCTAAAGGAATCACTAGATTGTTAATTGATGGCCAAGTCTATCGATTTTGAAGCAGACAGCAGACAGGAGACAGAAAAGGGTTTCCCGTCTTTCTCCTGTTCTCCCCCTGCTCTCTCTATTTCGTTGCTTGTAATAAACCAAAACGAATCAATCCGGTTTCATAGCCTCGACTCATGAGAGGTAAGGCGAGAGCCGCTTGAATCGTTGTCCAGCCACTCAATACTAAACCCATCAGGGCGCGAAGATCAAAGGCTGAATTAATCACAGTATTCCAAAAAGGGGCAACGGATACAGACCAATCGGCGGTTTGGAGATGGTTAAACCCAATTTGAGTGGCGATCGCTTCATATTCAGGTAAAGAAATCACATAAGGTAAGGCATAAACCCGATAAATTTCGGCTAAATGACGACGTTCTGCATCGTTGAGTTGTCCGGCCTTTCCCTCTAAGGGACGATGACACCAAGTCGCCATCAGTAACGTTCCTCCCGGTTTCAACACTCGATAGGACTCCTGCAAAAACTTAATTTTATTCGGGAAATGTTCAGCACTTTCTAAAGACCACACCAAATCAAAGCGATTCGCCTCAAAGGGCATTTCTAAGGCATCAGCTACCAAAAACTTCGTTTTTTCCTCTAACTGGGCTTCTAGGGCACGTTCTGTGGCTCTTTTAGCTTGAACAGGACTCAGGGTAATCCCTGTAACCTCAGCTTGAAATTTATCGGCTAAATATAAGCTACTTCCCCCAATACCACAGCCCACATCCAGAATTTGAGATAATGTCAAAGGGTTTGAGGTCAATCCCCAGTTTAAAAGTTCTTCAATTAAATCAATCTGGGCTTGACGTCGTTCTTTTTTGAGGGTTCCATCTGGCCCATAATATCCATGATGTAAATGTTCTCCCCAAATTTCTTCCCATAAACCAGAAGAAGAATCATAGAATTGCTGAATTTGTTGATATAACGTTGAGTTCATCTGAATCAATCAAAGAATTTTTTTCGGACACACTTCGGTAAGCGTCTCTAAAGTATGATTCTATTGATTCGGAATTGTCTTGTAACTTAACTTGAAGATTGAGCTTAAACTCCCATGACCGTATCTCGAACAATAGGTTTAGGTTTCCTAGCGGTAATTACCGTTGGGACAATGTTGCTGATGTTGCCCTTTTCCTTGAGTACGGGAACTTGGGGTGATCCTCTAACGGCTTTATTTACAGCCACTTCTGCCGTTTGCGTGACGGGGTTATCCGTTGTGGACGTTGGGAAATTTTACTCCTTTTGGGGCCAGTTTATTTTAATGTTACTGGTTCAGGTGGGAGGATTAGGATACATGACTGTCACCACCTTTTTATTATTACTATTAGGTCGGAGGTTTCGCCTCAAAGATAAATTAGCTCTACAACAATCCTTAGACGCTTCGGGAATCGCGGGGGCTGTGCCTTTATTAAAATCGATTGTAGCAACCACAGCTATTTTTGAATTAACAGGATTTTTTCTCTTGTTATTCGTATTTGTCCCTGATTTAGGATGGAATCAAGGATTATGGTTCGCTCTGTTTCATAGTTTAAATGCTTTTAATAATGCCGGTTTTGGTTTATTAGCTGATAGTTTTATCAGCTATGTTCACTCGCCTTTATTAAATTTTGTGATTACCTTTCTGATTATTTGGGGAGGCATGGGTTATCAAGTCATTCAAGAACTTTATTTATGGATTCGGAATCGTTTTTCTAAAAATCCCCTGCGTCGGGATTTTTCCGTTCACTTTCGAGTTGTTACTTCCACAACCGTTTTTCTATTAATTTTAGGGACAGTTTTAGTATTCTTCACAGAATATCGTAATCCAGGAACCTTAGAACCCCTTAATTTTCCTGATCAAATCATGGCTGCTTGGTTTCAATCGGTCACGACTCGAACCGCCGGATTTAATACCATTAATAATGGAGCATTAACCGTTGGCGGGTTATTTGTATCGATTATTTTGATGTTTTTGGGGGCTAGTCCAGGGGGAACGGGAGGAGGGATTAAAACCACAACGATTCGGATTTTATTCAATGCGACTCGCTCGGCTTTACAAGGACGAGAAGAAGTGATTTGTTATAAACGCCAAATTCCATTACCTTTAATTTTAAAAGCTATTGGTGTTTTATTGGGTTCATTTGTCGTCATTTGTATTTCGACAATTCTCATCTCTTTAAGTCAACCTGAAATTGATTTCGATCCCATTTTGTTTGAAGTCGTTTCTGCCTTTGCAACCGTGGGATTATCAACGGGAATTACAGCGAGTTTAACCCCCTTGAGTAAACTGATTATTATTAGTACAATGTATATGGGTCGGGTTGGGGTATTGTTGTTAATGTCAGCAATTTTAGGAGATCCTAAACCAACCTCCATTGACTATCCTGAAGAAAACCTTTTAGTCGGATAAAACTTTAATTTCCTCTTTCTGGAAAACCCACAATATGAATCTCTCTTCTTGGAATTTTTTACGCAATCTCAGAACCGAAAAAAAACAATTTGCTGTAATTGGATTAGGTCGTTTTGGGAGTGCCGTTTGTTCAACATTGCACAAAAGCGGTTATGAAGTTCTGGCGGTTGATAAAGAAGAAAAGCGAGTAACTTCAGCATTAAGTGATCAAATAGCTTCCCATGCGTTACTCTTAGATTCAACAGAAACCTCTGCACTTCGAGAAGCGGGAATTTTAGAATTTGATACGGTAATTGTGGCGGTGGGTAGTTTTTTGGCTGAAAGTATTACCACCACTTTAAACTTAAAAGAAGGGGGTGTTACTAATGTCATTGCCAAAGCTTCATCGGAAACCCATGTTAAATTATTAAATAAAGTTGGGGCGGATTTGGTGGTCTTTCCCGAACAAGAAATGGGACAACAATTAGCTCGACAATTAACCCGTCCTCGTTTAATTGAACAATTTGAACTGGATGCAGAACATAGTATTGTAGAGATGATTGTTCCTGATGAATTTGATGGAAAAACCATTGCTGAATTAGAACTCCGCCGTCGCTATGGATTAAATCTTTTAGCAATTAAAAATGAAGGGGATAAAATGGATATTAATCCCCTTTCTAATCGACGACTTTACAAAGGAACCTTAATTGTTGTTGTGGGTTCTAATCAGGATATTAATCGTTTAGCGGGTTAGAATTTATCCGCGATTAATTATCCTGTAGATTTTGTTGAGGGATGATTTTACCTAAACTTAAATCGTCTAAATCAATCCCTCTTAAACCCCGTTCTTCAAGTTGATTAAATAACCGAGTTAGCTGATACCAAACTAATCCCGCCATTAATACCGTTAAAGGAATAGAAAATCCATAAGCAATGATTCCTGAAAAGGCAAAAACTTGCAAACAGGAAGCCAGAAAAATACAAATTCCCACCGCCACTCCCAAAAAGGGAAAAAAGACTTGAGCACCTCGCAGGTTTGCTAAATTAGTGGAACAGGCATCTTGCCTGTCAATTCGATTTTTCGCCCATTCTTTTAACAGTTGTTTGAGCGTCACAACAAAGGCGGTACAGGAAGTTATTCCAATGAATAAACCCGCAACCAGTAAAAGCAAAGGTGGATCAGCAGAATTATACATAAATTATGTCTGAATCAGGGAACAGGGAACAGGGAACACCGAACAGGGAAATCTGTCTGAATCTGTTATATGTGTTGGTTGTTGACTATTAACCGACAACCATTAAAGTTTAAGAAAGTTTAAGAGCAGCAACTTGATCAGTTGAAAATTGGGAGATCGCACCCCAAGCCGCATCGAACAAACGACTGGGTTGTAAATCAGGTTGAATTAAACTCCATAACCGTTGAACTTCTGCGGTATGGAGGCGATCATCTTCTGTTAACGCCAAAATAATTTGACGTCGTAAGAAGTCTCCCTCATCAGACAGTAAATATTTTAATCCTAATTGTGCCGTTGGTAATAGATCAAAATTTCGATCTGAACGGGCGATCGCAATCATATTTTCTAACCGTTGCCATTGGAATTTTCCATCCTTAAATAAAACTTCAATTAAACGACGGCGCAGCGCTGGAGTTTCCCCATTTAATAAGCGACGGGCGACATAAGGATAAGCCACATCCACAATTTTAAAATCAGGATTTAAACTCAAAGCAATGCCTTCCTGTGTCACCAGAGAGCGAATAATTAAGGCAAATTGAGCCGGAACTCGGAAGGGATATTCATACATCAATTCCGAAAAACTATCGGTAATAGTTTTAAAATTAAAATCTTTAACGCTCGTTCCCATCACATCCCCTAACACCGATTCTAAAGCCGGAATAATCGGTCTAATATTAGTTTCGGGAGATAAAAACCCTAATTTAACGAAATCAATCGCCAGTTGATCATAATCTTTATTAATCAAATGCACCACTGAATCCACAAGGGTTTCTTTCGTGATTTGTTCCAACTGATCCATCATCCCAAAATCAATAAATGCCATGCGACCATCGGGCAGAGCAAATAAATTACCGGGGTGAGGATCGGCGTGGAAAAAGCCAAATTCTAACAACTGTCTTAAACCACTGGTGACTCCAATTTGAATCAAAGCATCTTGATCTAATCCGGCGGCTTTAATTCGTTCCGTATCCGTCAATTTAAAGCCATTAATCCACTCCAAAGTTAAAACACAAGTTGTGGTGTAACGCCAATAAATTGAGGGAACTTTAACATGAGAATCATCGGCAAAATAAGTAGCGAAGCGTTCAGCATTGCGCCCTTCATTAATATAGTCAATTTCCTCAAATAACTTAATCCCAAATTCATCGACAATTAAGGTTAAATCATGACCTAAATTTAACGGCAACCAAGGAGAAAGCCATCCCGCAGCCCAGCGCATTAAATATAAATCCAAGGTCAAAACGGGTAATAAATTCGGACGCTGTACTTTAACAGCCACTTCTTCTCCGGTTCGCAGTCGAGCGCGATAAACTTGACCTAAACTCGCTGCCGCAATGGGTTCAGGAGAAATTTCGCTGTAAATTAGATCTAAATCTTGGTCTAATTCTGCTTCAATAATCGCCATTGCCTGCTCATGATTAAAGGGAGGCAATTGATCTTGAAGTTTAGTTAATTCCTCTAAAAAATCCTTACGAATTAAATCAGGACGAGTGGAAAGAGCTTGACCGACCTTAATATAGGTGGGGCCTAAATCCGTGAGAACATGGCGAAGGTGGGCGGCTCGTTCGGGGGTATGTTCAACGTCTCGATGTTGCCATTGATCCCACAATAAACCCAGAAGAAATCCGGCAAAGTGCCATAAGATTAGGATTGTTCGCCCAATTGCTAACCAAGGACGACGACGATAATAGCGGGCAATCTCCTGTGGGTCATAACGTCGTCTTGATGTTCCTGCCTGTGGATTCACGCTTGTAATAGTCCTCTGTTACCGTTAAATTGTTAGGTTTTGGATAAAAAGTTGACGGTTGACGGTTGGCTATTCATTAACAACGGACAACCGATACCGAATCAACCTAGATTTGTGAAATTTTTTATCGTTTCATTACATACAGTATACAAAAATTGCAACGGTAGAGACGCTTTATAAGACATCTCTACTGTTGTTGCGTTTGAACTAATCCTTCTTTCAGGGCATCAATCACTTGCTGTTGTTGGTTTGGGGACAATTCCGGGAACAACGGTAAAGATAAGACTTCCTGACAAACGGCTTCAACACTAGGCAGTTGATGGGGTTGATATCCTAAATTCTGATAAACGGGTTGCTGATGGAGGGGGATAGGATAGTAAACCATAGAACCAATTCCCTTTTCCTGGAGATAATTTCGCAGGTAATCTCGGAATTTGAGATCAGAATTTAATCGCTCAGAAGTTGATAGAACCCGGATGGTGTATTGGTTCCACACACTCTGGCCCCCAGCAATTTCCTGGGGTGTGATAATTTCAGCAAGAGGATAGAGAAATTGGTGATATCGTTGGGCCATTGTTTGCCGTTGTTGGTTCCAAGTGTCGAGATAGGGCAGTTTGATGCGTAAAATAGCAGCTTGCAACGCATCCAAACGGCTATTAATCCCGATGGTTTCTGAACGATAGCGGCTGGCTTGACCGTGTTCTTTAATAATTCTCATGGACTGAGCCAAAGTTGGATCTTGGGTCGTGACAGCCCCCCCATCTCCGCAAGCTCCTAAATTTTTAGTCGGGAAGAAACTAAAACAGCCAATATGTCCGATACTGCCGACCTTTTGCCCTTGCCAAGTGGCTCCCGTTGCTTGAGCACAGTCTTCAATGACTGCTAAATGATAGGATTGGGCGATCGCCATTAACCGAGTCATATTGACAGGTTGACCAAATAAATGCACCGGAATAATGGCCTTAGTTTTTTCAGTAATGGCCTTGGGGATTTGTTCGAGATCGAGATTAAAGGTTTGGGGATCAATATCAACAAACACAGGAGTTGCCCCCACCGCACTAATCATTTCTGCTGTGGCGATAAAGGTAAACGGCGTGGTAATGACTTCATCCCCTGGCCCAATATTGAAAGCGCGTAAAGCCAAAAATAAAGCATCGGTTCCTGAGTTGCAAGCAATGGTTTCTCGGACTCCAATATATTGCCCAAACTCCTGCTCAAAGGCTTCGACGATTGCACCTCCAATATAACGACCCGAAGCCAAGACCGCTTGCACCGCTTGGCTGACTTCATCCTGAATTAATTTGTACTGTTGGCTGAGATCAAGGGGAGGGACTGTATTCACGTTTCACACCACCAAGTAAAATTTAAAGTTAGTTTGCTTTCTAAGGAACGTTTTTTGATTTCCTTAGATTTTACCGATTTGGTGCTTTCATGAGGACTCATTGCGATCGCAATTGCTGTTTCTGCTGGGCAATGTTGAGAATAACAGGAGCCACTGTTGATAGCAAGTCTCCAAACTCGGCTTCCGTTAGGAGTTCTGGGTTAGGGGTTGGCAAAAATCTGTAATTGGGGATTTCTGTAGCCCTATTGTCTTTGCCCTTAGAGCTTGAAGATGAAAGGATTTTGATTTTAACTTCTTAATTATTTTCTATAATTTTTGGGGATTAAACTGGTAAAATTGTTAAAGGTTGAATCTGCATCCCAAGAGCGTGCAAAGGTGATCAATTCTTCCTGTCGGAGAGTACCTCATTTTTGGTTCACTTTTGGGAAATAGAGGGGCTTTCTATTGATTTTTTTTGTATAAGACTGGATTTCAAGTGACTATTTTACCAAAAAAATACCATTTGTTATCCTCTTTCCCCGAAGAATACAGCCTGAACAATTTGCTATTTGACTCAGCCTGTGAGGTCGGGAACAGTCGTCAAAATTTTTTAGTTCCCCTTAGCCTATTTTCTCCGGTTTCCGGTGATGGTCAAGAGTGAAACCTGAGTCCCTTCATCAACAGGCCGAAACACCAGACATAGAATCTCTGGAAAAATTATCGTTTATTACATCCCTTAACTTATGTCTGAATTTCAGGATTTTCTAAGACGAAAAGTTGCCTACGTTGCTATCGGTGAATTCAAACCGGGTAAATTTAAAGAAGCTCAAACATTATTTGAAAAAGCCGTAGCAACTTATAAACAAGGCTTTCAAGGGGCTTACTTACTTCAAGAGCCGGGAACCGATAAGGGAATTGCCATTATTTTTTGGGAAGATATTGGCGATATGGATGTCTCTGATAATCAAACAGAAGCCTATCAAGCTATTATGAATGAAATGGCGACTTTATTTATCAAAGCACCCACGACATCGTTTTATGAAGTGAGCAGTGCTATTCGTTTAGAGCAACTTGCAGAAGCGTTACTACGATAAAATTTTGATCGGTTTCGACTTTTTAAACCGATTAAAATCTGTGGTAACACACACCAAACCCGCGCCTGCGGGTTTTTAAAATTAAAGATGGGATTTATTGATTGTATAATACCTTATTAATAGCCTGCATTGCCCTTACACACCCTAAGATTGAGGTGAATGATGGAATCTATAATTAAACTTTCGGCTTTGAATACCAGTTCAATCGAAGTTCGCTTAATTGAAGGTCGAGATGAAGCTTATATTCGGGTGAATGAACATTATTTTTCCTTGGTAACGGGGACAAAAACTAATATTTCTTCTGCGTTACAAGAAGGAGTTAATTTATTAAACTTGATGATTAAGACCTATCCGCTTATAGAACGAATTCAGAGAGGGTTATTTAATCAAGATTGGTGTGGACGTTTTGAACTTTATATTGATGGAAAATTACGCGGAACTTACAATCAAAATGGCGGTGTGATTCTTGGTTCTGGTGAATATACCGTTGCTGAAATTGAACTCAATATTAATCCTGATCCCATCACAAATAATCCTGATCAAACTCAAAAAGAACTTTTAGGAATTATTAATCGTTTAAAAAATATTCCAGGGATGACCCCAGCTAACCCTCAAGATGTTCAATTTTCTACTTCTTATATTATCCTAAAAAATAAAATAAAGGTTAATGTTTGGAAAAACTTGGCAGGGGTTGATCATGTCTTTGTCCTAGATCCTTCAGGAAATTGTTGTTTTGCGGGTTATGTGGGATGGATTCATGCTCAAAAATTCTATCAAATTTTACAGCAAATTCAGAATGATTGCTCTAATATTTAATTAGCGATCGCCTGTAATTTAATCTAATCCGAGAACCAATCTCAACCCCAAGTTGCAATTTTTAAACAAAATATTACAATAATTAATAAGACCTAAAAACCCGTTACATCTATCTCATCTTTGTCCATGACTGACCCACTCACTAAATTAACCTACCAAGCATTTCAGCAGGGAAAAAGCTATTTTAGTGTTGCTCATAGCACCCTAACCCAGCAATTGCTGAACTGGATTAATCCCATTTCTCCTGAGCGTAAAACCGAACCCCTGAGTCCTGAAATTTTGTTAAAAATTCAACAGTTATTGAATGAAATCCTGGAAACAGACTGGAAAGATGCCGAAAAAGGGGTGTATCCCGTTTCTATTTTATTTGATAATCCCTGGGAGGATTTCTTTCATTACTATCCGAGCATTTTATTAGAGCTACCTGAACGCAGAAAACGGGCAAATCAAAAACAACATCAAGATTTTTCTGCTAATATTGATACAGACGGATATCCGAGTTATTATGTGCAGAATTTCCATCATCAAACCGATGGATATTTGAGTGAGATGTCCGCAAATTTATACGATTTGCAGGTTGAAATTTTATTTTATGGGGGTGCAGATCCCATGCGTCGTCGGGTTCTTGCCCCTTTAAAAACAGGGTTAAAGGCATTTAATGATATTCCTGAAAAACAAATTCGGGTGTTAGATGTTGCCTGTGGAACAGGTCGAACCCTAAAAAATATTCGGGCGATGTTACCCAAAGCGTCCTTATTTGGTGTGGATTTATCTCCGGCTTATTTACGAAAAGCCAATCAACTTTTATCGGAAATTCCCCAAGAATTGCCCCAACTGATTCAAGCCAATGCTGAAGAGTTACCCTTTCCCGATCATTTCTTTCATGGCGTTACCTCCGTTTTTTTATTCCATGAATTACCCGCTAATGTTCGCCAAAAGGTAATTAATGAATGCTTTCGAGTAATCAAACCTGCCGGGATTTTTATTATTTGTGATTCCATGCAAATTTCGGATTACCCCGATTTGACACCCCTCATGGAAAACTTTCCTAAAACCTTGCATGAACCCTATTATAATCATTATATTAGGGATGATTTAGTAGAACGATTAGAAAAGGCAGGATTCCAAAATATTACCACTCAAAACCATTTTGCCAGTAAATATTGGATTGCCCATAAACCGGTTTAAAGCTTGGGTTATACAACCCTTGTGACTTCCCCTAACCCTCTCCTTAGCAAGGGGAGGGCTAATTACGATACAATTCAACTAAACGCGAGTAACAGTATTATGACAAGTACAGAACAAGCCCCATTAACCACTGAAACGAACGACGAACTGATTGAAGATGCCATGGCCACCGTCAAACCGTCAGAGGAAATTGAAGCGGTTCTCGCTGGGTTAGCTGAAGACCAAAAGGTGATGGTGGCAACCTCCGAAGCAGGTAAGGTTTGGCAGTTTGAATATGGTAGCGTCGAAGTGTTTGTCCAACTCACCGGAGAAACCGATGAAGACACCCTCACCGTTTGGGCTTCTGTACTGAAATTCCCGGTGAAAAATGAAAACTCGTTAATGCGAAGATTATTAGAAATGAACTGGTTATCAACTTTAGAATCCCATTTTGCTATTGTTAATGATCAAGTTGTGGTTTTATCCAGTCGAACATTAGCGGATATTTCGGCGAGTGAAATCTCTCGGATTATTACGATTGTAGCGACTATTGCTGATAATAACGATGATCAATTACAAGCAGAATTCGGACTCTAAAGTTTGGCGTTTAATTCCCGTTTTCAAGGCATCGGGACATCTGCAAATGGCAATTGACCATTGGTTGTTTCACCAACATCAAAAAGGTCAACATCCCTCGACTTTGCGGTTTTATCTTTGGGAAACGGCAACGATTTCTTTAGGCTATCATCAAAAAAATTGGCCGCAACATTGGCAACAATTAACCTGGGAAAATCAACCGTTACCCTTAGTCAGACGTCCAACGGGAGGTAGGGCTGTTTTACATCAAGGGGATTTAACCTATGGGGTGATTACCTCTGGATTAACCGACAATCACAAGGCTGCCTATCAAATATTATGCCAATTTTTAATTGAAGGATGGCGATCACTCGGTGTTGAACTACACTATGGTTGCGGGGGACGAGGATATATTCACAACCCGAACTGTTTTGCTACCCCTACCAGCGCCGATTTAGTCTTATCTGATGGCACCAAATTAATTGGGAGCGCCCAACTGAGGGGGAATGGAACCATTTTACAACATGGGTCAATCCGGTTAACCCCTGATGCAGAATTATTTCGTCAGGTGTTTGGTTTGGAAATGCCTACACCCACTTTAACCTCAGTCGCTTCACCAGATAGCTTAATTCCAACGGTTATCGAAGCTTTGGCGATGGCGGCTAGTCGTTGTTTTGGGGTGGAATGGGTAATAGAGCCCCTTTCGGATACGGAATTAGAGACAATTGTACAGCAGTATTCAACCGCTTGGAAAGTTAGCCCCCAGGTAGTTTAAAATTATGAATAACAAACGCATCTGAGTTAAAGATAAAAAAAGATGGATACAAAAGCATTTAGACGTTCATTGCAACAGTCAGAAAGCTATCATCGTAAGGGCTTTGGTCATGAAGAAGAAGTGGCGACTGTCATGCAATCTGCTTATCAAAGTTCTTTAATTCAAGAAATTCGAGACAATAACTATATTATTAAACGGGGTAATGTTACCATTAAAATGGCTCAATCTTTTGGGTTTTGTTGGGGTGTAGAACGGGCTGTGGCAATGGCCTATGAAACTCGCCAACATTTCCCCACCGAAAATATTTGGATTACCAATGAAATTATTCATAATCCTTCTGTAAATCAACATTTACAGGATATGAAAGTTGAGTTTATTCCGGTAGAAAATGGGAATAAGGATTTTTCAGTTGTCAATTCTGGAGATGTGGTGATATTACCTGCTTTTGGGGCGAGTGTTCAAGAAATGCAAATCTTGAATGAAAAAGGCTGTAAAATTGTCGATACAACTTGTCCTTGGGTTTCTAAAGTTTGGAATACCGTTGAGAAACATAAAAAGAGAGATTACACCTCAATTATTCATGGAAAATATAGCCATGAAGAAACCGTCGCTACCAGTTCTTTTGCAGATAAATATTTAATTGTTTTGAATTATAAAGAAGCAGAATATGTCTCGAATTATATTCTGAATGGGGGCAACCGTGAGGAGTTTTTAGCAAAATTTAGTCGTGCTTGTTCCGAAGGTTTTGATCCCGACCAAGATTTAGTCCAAATTGGTATTGCTAACCAAACAACAATGTTAAAAAGTGAAACCGAACAAATCGGAAAACTTTTAGAACATACGATGATGAAAAAATATGGCCCCGATAACTTAAATCAACATTTCCAAAGTTTTAATACCATTTGTGATGCAACCCAAGAACGCCAAGATGCCATGATTGGTATATTAGATGACCCCTTGGATTTAATGGTGGTTATCGGTGGATTTAATTCTTCTAATACGACCCATTTACAAGAAATGTCTGTCGAAAAAGGAATTCCTTCCTATCATATTGATTGTTCAGAACGCATTTTAAATGATAATCGTATTGAACATAAACCGTTAGGAAAGCCTTTAGAAATTCAAGAGAATTGGTTTCCTGATGGTGAAATTTTAGTCGGAATTACTTCCGGTGCGTCTACTCCTGATAAAGTCGTTGAAGAAGTCATTGAAAAGATTTTTGCCCAACAACTTTCTAGTGTTCAGGGTTAAACCTTAACAATAGTAATTCTTAAATGTTTGCTACGCATTCGTATCCCGTAGAGACGCGCCATGGCGCGTCTCTACTAGACCATAGTTTCGATTACATTAATAATAATTTTTTCATTAACCATTCTTTTCCTTTATAAGGTGCATAACGTAAAGGTAAATCGAATAAAAAGGTTTGTTTTAACACACTGCGATAATGGGAAAATCGATCAAACGTAGCTTTTCCGTGAGAACTTCCCATCCCACTCTGTCCTACTCCTCCAAAGGGCAACGTTTTACTACTAAACTGTAATAACGTGTCATTTAAACACAGAGTTCCTGATGAAGTTTCTTGTAAGATGCGGTTTTGTTTGTCTTTATTTTGAGAAAATAAATATAATGCTAAGGGTTTGGGACGGCTGTTAATTTGAGCGATCGCATCTCCTAAATCATCATACTCCAAAATCGGTAAAATCGGCCCAAAAATTTCCTCTTGCATCACTGGATCATTCCAAGAGACTTGATCAATAATCGTGGGAGAAATATATCGAGTTTCCGGGTTACTTTCACCGCCTGTAATGATTTTACCTGCTTTTAATAATTCCTGTAATCGGTTAAAATGAAACGGGTTAATGATTCGAGCATAATCAGGGCTAGTAGCAGGATTTTCTCCAAAAAAAGTTTGGATTGACTGTTGCATTGCTGTGATTAATTCTGATTTAATCCGAGAATCAACCAGCAGATAATCTGGGGCGATACAAGTTTGACCAGCATTCACAAATTTTCCCCAAACAATCCGTTTTGCTGTATATTCTAATTGAATATCTTCATCCACAATACAAGGGCTTTTTCCACCTAACTCTAAGGTTACAGGAGTTAAATATTTAGCGGCTGATTCCATCACAATTTTTCCTACTTTTGCCCCTCCAGTAAAGAAAATATGATCAAACTTTTCAGCTAATAACTCTTGACTGGTTTCCACCCCGCCTTCAACGACAGTAATATATTCAGAATCAAAATTTTTATTAATAATCTCACTAATAATTTTAGACGTATTTTGACTAATTTCTGAGGGTTTTAAAATCGCACAATTGCCAGCCGCGATCGCTCCAACCAAAGGAGAAATAAGCAGTTGAAAAGGATAATTCCAAGGAGCTATAATTAATACAACTCCTAACGGTTGAGGATAAATCCAGGTTGAAGCAGGAAATTGACTTAAAGAGGGGGTAACTTTTTGCGGTTTAACCCAAGATTTGAGATGTTTAATGGCATAATTAATTTCAGCAACGGGAGCGAGTTCAAAATAAGCTTCCAGATCAGGACGGCCTAAATCCGCTTTGACTGCCTTAATAATAGCCGTTTCATGGTCTGCGATCGCTTGTTTTAACCGATAAAGTTGTTCGAGACGAAACTCGATATCCTGGGTTTGTCCCGTCGCAAAAAAGTCCCGTTGTTGCTCGATTAAACGTTGAATAGCAGTTTTTTCAGTCATTTTTACCTCTCCAAATTTTCCTGATCCCCTTTTATGGTACAACTTGATCTAGTAGATTTATTGCAACTGAGGTCAAGCTGAGAATGGCAAACCTAAAAGAAATTTTATATCTTGAAGTTCCCACTCCCGATACTCAACAGGTTTGTACTTGGTTGCAACAAAATTTTAAAGCAGAAATGGGAGAAAAAATTATGACTCCCGATGGGTTTCGGTTGCGATTTTCTCAGCTTGATCAAAATACACCGAAATTGAGTGAACTTTCAACCTTTGTGTGGTCAGTTCAACGAACAACTTATTTAAAAGTCTTTCGAGTGGGTGAACCTCCCAAAGCGCAGGAACAGAAGTTTTTAAAGCGTTTAGAAACTGAACTTAGAATCACATTTCCTTATCAATATCCTGAACCTCCAGAGATTAATTTATCCCAACAATCCATTTTTGAAGCCTTAGAAAAAGATTATCCTTTAACAGTTAAATACTTCCAAAAAATGCCCAATGGAGAATTTGATCTGCAACGGGTTTATTGGTGGGAAAAACGTTGGCGAGAAGGCGTGAGAAATCCCCAAACGCCAAAACAAGTTATTTTTAAAACCGATACTTCACAACCGTCGGAATCTCCCAATTATGACTTAATTTATATCGGGGGTGCTTTAGGAGTCATTCATGCCGCAGTCATGGCAAGATTAGGCTATAAAGTATTATTAATTGAACGGTTGCCTTTTGGTCGCATGAACCGAGAATGGAATATTTCTCGGAGCGAATTAAAAAGTTTAATTGATTTAGGATTATTTACCCCAACTGAAATTGAAAGTTTTATTGCTAGAGAATATAAAGACGGATTTCATAAATTTTTTGATGCCTATAATCCTGAATTTGCTAAAGCTAAAATTCTTCATACCCCAACGGTCTTAAATGTGGCTTTAAATGCAGATATATTACTGAAATTATCTGGGGAGAAACTTAAACAAGCAGGAGGAGAAATATGGGATGAAACAGAATTTTTAAAAGCCGATATTCATCCGAATTTAGTTAATATTCAATCTCTCCATCTTCCCACCCAAACAGAACGAATTGCCACCGGACGGTTATTAGTCGATGCGATGGGAACGGCTTCTCCCATTGCTTGGCAATTAAACGGAGGACGGGCGTTTGATAGTGTTTGTCCGACCGTTGGGGCGGTAATTGATGGCGGGTTTGAACCGGGGGTTTGGGATGCTACATTAGGAGATGTTTTAAATACTCATGGGGATATTTCACGGGGAAGACAGTTAATTTGGGAACTGTTTCCTGGGGCGGGAAATGAATTAACCTTTTATCTATTTCACTATCATCAAGTCAACCCTAAAAACCCTGGTTCCCTATTAGAAATGTATGAAGACTTTTTTACTATTTTACCCGAATATCGTCGATGTGATCTGGATAAATTAGTTTGGAAAAAACCCACTTTTGGTTATATTCCAGGGCATTTTAGTAATGGAAGTCGCGATCGCAAAGTTAGTTTTGATCGATTAATTTTAATCGGAGATGCTGCTTCTTTACAATCTCCATTAGTCTTTACCGGGTTTGGATCTTTAGTCCGAAATTTATCTCGATTAACCGATTTATTAAATACGGCTTTAAAACATAATTTATTAACCGCAGATTGGTTAGATAAAATTCGAGCTTATCAAACTAATGTTTCTGTAACGTGGTTATTTTCTAAAGGAATGATGGTTCCCACAGGCAAATATTTACCCCCAGAAAAAATTAACTCAATTTTAAATACTTTTTTTGGAATTTTAGCAACCGAACCCCAAGATATTGCAGAAACCTTTATTAAAGATCGGACAACTTGGTGGATATTTACCCGGTTAGCCTTAAAAGCTGCCCGCATGAATCCTTTATTATTAGTGTGGATTTTAGACTTTGTAAACTTTGGGGAAGTAGTGCGCTGGACAAAGAATTTTATGCAATTTATGGTGTTGTCTGTGGTGAGTTTTCTTTTCGGTTGGCTTCCCCGTTTCATTCGTCAAATTCAACCTTGGTTAGAACCCCGATATCCTAAACTTTGGATGTGGTTATTAACAACCAGTTATGCTTTAACTGACGGGATGGGGAAACCCCAAGCTCCCCATTTCACAACATTAAAACTCAGGGTTTCTTAAATTTCGGGGTGAAACTCGACGGAATCAATAGTAGATTTCTCTGGTTCAAAATGGAAGTTTAAACGTCCAAAACCGAGATCAAAAGAGATTATACTTTGGGGGATATTCAGGCTAACGTTATACCCTAAATCCCGCATTTCTGAAATCACATCACTGGTTTTCCAGCCTAAATAAACTTCTAATTCTTCAGGTTGAGGTTGACTGCTAAAGATACAATTTCGATATTTTTTCTTAAGCAATGAGTAATAGTTTGTCCCTGGAGACGTGTAACCCGTAGAGGTGGGTAAAGGATGCGATCTTAGATGGCGTTTAAGATCCTGTTCCCAAGGGTTTTGTGCCGTTGATGAGGGGGTTAAAGGGATGGGAATCAGCATGAGTTATCCTCCAATCTAAAATTCTTGTAGAAGTACCTTTGTTCCTAGCTTGTTCTATAACTTCCTCGTTTGTCGATAGGGATAAGTTCAGGATTTCAGGTTTCTACTCGTCTGTTTGGGGATAGAGATTCCCTAAAAAAAGGATGGAAAAGTTCAGTTCAGATCTTCCGTACTGATAGAAGTTTTCAATTGAGTACGGAAGATCGGGAAATTAGCGATCGCACTTTAATATTAATTAGCGCGAGTTTAACCTTTTGTTAATCCATGACTTAAAGTAGCGATCGCTTGCTGATTTTTTTAGAGGCGATCGCTTTTTTTGAGCTTAACTTCTGGTTGCTAACTGATGCTCTGGAAGGGGAGTTTTTTCGGCAACCAGTTGTCGGAATTGCTCACCATCTAAGGTTTCTACTTCTAACAATAATTCCACCAATTGATCAATTAATATTCGGTGTTCCCGAACAATTTCTCGTGCTTGTTCATAACATTGAAATGCCAGTGATCGAATCAAGTGATCAATTTGGGTAGCGACTTCTTCAGAATATTCTGATTGAGAGGGAAATCCTCGCCCTAAAAACACCTCTCCCGATGGACTTTCTAACGCCACTAACCCTAAATCAGACATTCCATAATGGGTGATCATTTCCCGTGCTAAATTCGTCACCGTTTGAATATCGCTCGTTGCGCCATTGGTAACTTCCGCATCCCCAAAAACTTCCATTTCAGCGGCTCGTCCTCCCAAACAAATGGTAATCCGATCAATTAACCAGGCTTTTGTATATAGCCCACTATCGACCATTTCTTCATTAAACATTTGTTGAGCAAAACCCCCAATCCCTCCCGAACGCGGGATAATAGTAACTTTATTTAAGGGATCGGAATTCTTCAACAATGTCATTAATAAAGCGTGTCCGATTTCATGATAGGCAATCAAACGCTTTTTCTTACTATCTAATAACGGCGTTAATGCTAACCCAATGGTAATCCGATCAATGGCATCATCAATTTCTAAAGCAGTAATTGCTTCTTTGCGTCGTCGGGCGGTTAAAATTGCCGCTTCATTGAGTAAATTTGCTAAATCTGCACCGGATAATCCAGGGGTACGACGAGCGATCGCATCTAAAGAAACCTCCTCGGATAACTTCTTATTGCGAGCGTGAACTTTAAGAATTCCTAAACGACCATTAAAACTGGGTAAATCGACCATCACCTGTCGATCAAACCGACCCGGACGCAATAAGGCTGCATCTAAAACATCAGGACGGTTGGTAGCAGCAATGACAATAATTCCTGTATTACCTTCAAACCCATCCATTTCTGTTAATAATTGGTTTAGGGTTTGTTCGCGTTCATCATTTCCCCCCCCAATTCCAGCGCCCCGTTGACGTCCGACGGCATCAATTTCATCAATAAAAATTAAACAAGGGGCATTTTCCTTGGCTTTTCTAAATAAATCCCTCACCCGTGAAGCACCAACCCCCACGAACATCTCCACAAATTCTGACCCAGAGATGCTGAAAAAGGGTACTCCGGCTTCTCCCGCAATGGCTTTAGCTAATAAGGTTTTTCCGGTTCCCGGTGGCCCAATTAATAAGACCCCTCTGGGAATTTTAGCGCCAATGGCTGTAAAGCGTTCCGGTTGCTTCAGGAAGGTGACGACTTCTTGCAATTCTTCCTTGGCTTCCTCAATTCCGGCGACATCCTCAAATAATATCCCCGTTTTGGCTTCCATTTGGAATCTCGCCCTGGATTTGCCAAAGTTCATCGCTTGGCCCGATGCTTGGGTAGACCGTCGCAGAATCATTAATAGAAATGCCAATACGCCAAAAATAATCAGCATATTGATAATTAACCCCATCGCCGCACTATTATCGGCCGTAGGGCTAACTTCATACTCAACATTATTCGCCCGAATTTCCTGCATTAATTCCGGGTTTTGTTCAAACAGAGAAACCCAATACACCGACGATGGCTTTTTATCTTTGTCTCCCTTCAAGGTGACTTTCGCCATTTGCCGCGAGGGATCTTCTTCAATTTTTTGGACTTCCCCAGCCTCAATTTTCTGCAACAGTTGACTATAGGTTAGGGTTTTTGGGGTGTTATTGGCAAATGCTGGAGTCCCCAAGAGTAGACCCTGAGCCATCATCCAACTACCTAAAATTCGCCCTAGTCGTTTGGCGATGATGGTTTTTTGGGGGACGATCTGTTTGGCATCTGGCCATCCCATCCAGGCTTTGATCCAAGACCTCTTCATAAAATAACTCTACCTTTTCCTGTTGCTATGTTCCCAACTTTTAACAGAAGTGGGGGTAAATCTAGTTTAACGCTCAGACGTTGGGATGAGCGGTTGACGACTGAAGAAACTGAGTTTCTGTACCCGTTTTGATTTAGCTATGCTATCGTTTAATTAAACGAAGTCGTTATGAGTACATTATAAAATCAGGAGATCCCCATTATGGTTAAAATCGTAGGACTCGCAGGTAGTTTGCGTCCGGGTTCCCATAGCTATCAAGCTCTGATGGAAGTGGCGAAACGAGTCGAAATGTTGGGTGTAGAGGTAGAAATATTGGATTTGCGATCGCTGAATCTCCCCTTTTGCAACGGTGAAGATCACTATCCCGACTATCCTGATGTGGAAAAACTGCAAGAAACCGTTAAACAGGCAGACGGTTTAATTTTAGCAACACCTGAATATCATGGTAGTGTCAGTGGTGTGTTAAAAAATGCCTTAGATTTGATGAGTTTTGAACAGTTAGAAGATAAAGTTGTCGGTTTAATTAGTGTATTAGGGGGTCAATCCAATAGCAATGCACTCAATGATTTACGAGTGATTATGCGGTGGGTTCATGCGTGGGTAATTCCTGAACAAGTTGCGATTGGACAAGCCTGGAAAGCCTTTAATTCTGACGGGAAAGTCATCGATGAAAAGCTCTCCCAACGGTTTGATGAATTCGCTCAAAGTTTAGTCAAAAGTACCCAAAAAATTCGCAAAGTTGCTTAATAAGCTCAGTGAATTTTCCTACCCTCTCCCTTTTATTGGCAAGAAAAGGGGGATTTTTTTCCTAATTAATAGTTAAAAAAAGGCACTATCACGGAAGTTTAAATTAAAGCTAACACAGAAACAGGTGATCCAGAACCACCTGTAAGTTTTATAATTCCTAGGATTAAAGTAATCCCTGTGGGGGGAAGTTGATCCAGGTTCGTCAAATTTTCTAACACGAAACCGTTGTGTTTTAAAATTAGTTTATTCGTTTTAAAACTATCATCAAAACCCGGGTCAACGCCATGAGTATCAATCCCAACTCCCCCAATCTTTCGCTGTTGAGTTAAAAATTGAATCGCTTCATCTCCAAACCCTGGAAAGTGGGGTTTACCCTGTTCATCAAGATTTAAAAAATCAACCGGATCATGCCATTTTTCTTGCCATCCAGTATAGAGTAAAACCAGACTATTTTCGGGAATCAGATGATGCTGACTCTCCCATCTTTCAATATCGTTTACAGTTAAAATTGAATCAGGATTTAGCATAGATTTTTCCCGAATATCAATCACTACTGCGGGAAGAATACAAGACTCAGGAGAATAGTGATCCACTCCCATTCCGCCTTGATAAAAACTTTGAGGGGAATTGAGATGAGTCCCGCTATGTTCTCCCATCGAAAACTGTCTTAAATAATAACCTGATGTTGAAAAATCTGCCACCGTTTTAAACTCAACAGCAGGATCACCAGGCCATAATGGAATATTCGGATGAATCTTATGGCTTAAATCAATAATTCTACTATAGTTAATCGTTTTCATGATTCTAATGACTGATTTTTAGGATTGAATTTTAATCCATTGGTTAATGGTTTTATAAATATTAACTAATCCTTGAATTTGCGATCGCGGTGAACGTCCGTACAAAAAATCATGGAGACTAATTTGATAATTGTGTTGAATCGCTAAATCTAACCATAAATTATGATAAGCTTGTCCTTGCTCATAATCAGGAATCGTGCTAGAATGATGGTAAAAGTAATCTAAACAAGTATTAAAAAATTGTTTTCGTCCTTGATATTTTAAATAATTCAGCCGAGGTTTAAACGTTGTTAAATTATCTAAAGCTGTATGTAATGTATCGGCTAAAAATTCAGCATCAAATTCTGATAATAACCCTGAACCTTGAGGAAAAATTTGAGCTTGACCTCTAGCATATTGATTAAAGGCTTGAAAACAAATCACCGGAGTATTACAACTCATCGCTTCCGCAAGACTGCTATTTTTTCCATCTAAAAGAGAACCTATAAGGCAAATTTTAGAGCGAGAATAATAAAGCGGTCTTTCTTGATAATAGTCAACCTGAGAAATAATCTGGA
Source organism: Planktothrix mougeotii LEGE 06226 (assembly GCF_015207485.1). Classification (NCBI taxonomy): domain Bacteria; kingdom Bacillati; phylum Cyanobacteriota; class Cyanophyceae; order Oscillatoriales; family Microcoleaceae; genus Planktothrix; species Planktothrix mougeotii. The sequence continues at coordinate 6,417 of NZ_JADEWU010000026.1, read as the reverse complement.
TATAATCTAACGGATTCACTAAAATATTTTTAACTTTTTGCCATTCTAATTGTGCTTCGCTACTGAGTTTATGAATAGAGTTGGGATCAAAATCATCTTCTACAATAAATATTGTTTTTAAAAGTTTATTATATTTTTTTTTGTAAATCTTTAACGCCTCAGCAATGATAGGGAGATTATTGACAGGAGATAATCGAGATACGCATAAAACATCAATATCTTTAACGGTAAAAGGCTGAGGAGCAATTAAATATTCATGAATAAAATCAGAATGAGAAGCTGGAATTAAAATTTTATTTGCTCGTTGTGGGTCGATTTTTCTAAACCATGTTTCACGGGATGGATTATCATATAAGGTAAAATAAGCATCCGCCGTATTTGACCAAGGATAGGAACACCAACGAGAATCAGCAATTGAAAAGAATGTATCAGAAAGTTGAGGTAAAACTTTATTTAATAAATCAACAGATTCACTAAAATATAATCCTTTAATAAATTTATCTTCATACATTAAAGGCGGCAAAATGATCGAGAAATTTACGTTTTCATAGCGTTCTGATTCCGGCTCAAAAATCTCATTTGTCCAGCTATCTAAATCTACATAAATTTCTTCTAAGGGTTTATAAATTTGATCGGTATTAAAATATGACTTTTGCCGTTGGTAGTTTCCAATTCCCATAATAATTGATTGATGAATTTATTTATAATTTTGACAAACTTTACAAAAAAAATAAAAATTAGCATAAAAAAGCGATTATTTTTTATTTTTTAAGTCAATTAAAAAATGAATCCCCTTATTATTCTATTCAATACGAACTTGAGCAGTTATTAACTGATTTTTTTTCTAAAATTAAATCCATTGCTTTTTTGATAATTTCTTCCTGTTGAACAAATTGACTTAATTCTTCTGATTCATATTTCCCTTCAAAAGCTTCAATTGCAGCTTTTTCTAAGGCTAAATCATAGGCATCTTCTAGGGTAGCTAATAATTCAGCTTCACTCATATAGGTTCCTTTCGCTTTTCCGCGAGAATTAGTGCGTTGAATTTGCTTAACCGAATTATGAATAGAAAGATTCCAAGACCGAGTTGTGCGATTTTCGGCAGATTGTTTAATCAGGTGTAGAAGCAAAATAATACCATAACTAAATATTTTATTCAGTTTATCAGATTTGCTCATTTCTTCTAATTCTTCTACAACTAACAGAGCTTCTGTTATATTACCTTGGTGCAAAAGTTCTTTGAGAGTCAATAGTTCTTCCATTGGCTTTTTCCAGTGGTACTCGTCATTAATTATATCGTGTAATGTAACCTATATAAAGCAATTTTCAATCGATTTTAATATAAATTTTATTGTAGGGGTTTGGTTTTCAAACCCTCTAGCTATCTAGGTGAGAAAAGAAGCCACCCCTACAGGATTTTTTCGCCCATCCTAAACATCAAACCATCATAAGCTGCATTGGTTTAACCAATTCAAAATAATGGTATTAACTTGTTCAGGACGTTCATCATGGGGACAGTGACCAGTATTCGGAATCGAAATAAACTCAACAGATGGATTAATATCGGCTAAATCTTGATAAATTTTTGCCCCTGTAATCGGTGTCCAAGGGTCAGCTTCTCCCCAAATAATTAATAAAGGATGTTGAATTTTGGGTAATAATTCCGAAGGCTGGGGGCCAGGAGGAGCCGTTAAAATTGAGGCAAAAACTTGTTGAGCACCAATATCATTAGAAGGAGCATATAATAACTCAACTAATTCATCGGTAATGGCGGCTTTATTGCCATAAACTTGTTTTAATGTATTGCGAATTCGATGTTTTTGGCGAATTTGATTAAACACAAACGGCCCTATTATCGGATGACTGACCAATTTTGTAAAGAATCCCATCACCATCCGCAACGGTAAATTTAATTCTTCGGGGCGATGATTTAACCCTCCTGCACAATTTAATAAAACAGCACCAGAGGAAATTTCAGGATGATGAGCAACAATCATTAAACTCAATAATGCGCCAATGGAATTCCCAATAAAAATGGCAGGTTGCTGAATTTTTTCTGCCCAAAAATCCGTTAGTAATTCTTGCCATAAATCTAAACTATAATCGAGGTTGGGTTTAGCAGAAGCACCAAATCCTAATAAATCTAAGGTAAAAACTTGATACCCTCCCTCGGCTAAAATAGGAATATTCTGACGCCAATGTCCAATAGATGCGCCAAACCCATGAATCAGGACTAAAGGTTGTCCACTTCCTGCGACGGTGTAGTGAATTTGATGTCCTTTCCAGACCCAGGTGAGGGAGTCAAACAAGGTTGTTGTTTGGGCGGGAGTCGTTGTCGTCATTTTATGAAGATTTGTAAACGCTATGTTTCTATAATATAGGACTTACGCAAAAACCCGGTTTCTGAACCCACAATTAAGTTTATAGCTCTTAGCCTTCAGGAGAAACCGGGTTTTTTATCCCCTGTGCGTAAGTTCTGTAATAGTTGAATTTGATAGAAAACCTTAGCTGAACCTCGTTATAAATCCTATGATTGAACCTTGGAAACAAGACACGATTATTCTGCATACTCAACGCCTGTTGAGGAGTTATCAATATTGGACAGGAGAAACCTTGTTAGACGTTCAAGGAACACTTGAAGCCATTGCAGAGGCATTATTTTACGCGCCTTTTGTGTTAGTGTCTCATGGCATTGAACCTGATCCCATTTTTAATTATGGTAATCAAAAAGCCTTAGAACTTTGGGAATTAACCTGGGAAGAATTAACCCAAATGCCCTCTCGAAAAACGGCTGAACCGATGGAACAGGAAGCCCGAAATCATTTATTAGCTGAAACCAAAGCTAAGGGATTTTTAAGAGATTATCAAGGGGTGAGAATTTCAAGTAGTGGCAGACGTTTTTTTATTCAAGATGTTTTAGTCTGGAATGTTTTAGACGAACAAAATCAACGCTGCGGACAAGCTGCTGTTTTTTCTAAATATACATTTTTATAAAAAAACCCGGTTTCTTCAAGAAACCGGGTTTTTAAGACGGTTTTATTTACTATTAATTCGACGTAATGTCAACACATCGCTAATATTTTTAACCTGGGTACAAGTCCGTTCAAATTGTTCGCGATCGCAAATTTCAATTCCTAATTCAATCAACGCAGGTGCATCAGGAAAAGTCTTCACTTGGGCGCTACAAACGTTAATATTATTATCTTTCAAACGGGATAAAATATCGTTTAAAACGCCCACTCGATCTAACACTTCAATGGAAATATTCACCGCATAGGTTTGAGGACGACCGCCACTTTGATAGTTCGGATTCCAACCCACAGGAACTAACCGTTCTCCTTCTACCGTTGCGGTATTAGAACATCCTTGCTGATGAATAGAAATCCCCTTTGTTCGAGTCACAACCCCGATAATCGGCTCCCCTGGAATAGGATTACAACACCCAGCAATATGATAGAGTAAACCTTCAACCCCCATAATCGGAGAATTACTCGGAGAAGAAGAGGGAAGGGGACAAGGAGGAGAAAAATTAGGAACTTGTAAAGAAGTCGTGGTAAGTTCTTGAGAAGTTGTTTGAACTTGGCTTTGGGATTTCACCACATCTCGTAAACGATTCACCACTAAATTTAAAGTGATTTCTCCATAACCCAAGGCAGCTAATAAATCATCAACACTATGATAATTACATCGCTTAGAAACAGAAAGCATCGGTTCAGATTTGAGCAAGGATTCAAAGCCATTTTTGCCCATTTCTTTTTCTAATAATTCCCGTCCCCGTGCAATATTTTCATCTCGATGCGATCGCTTATACCACTGACGAATCCGGTTTTTAGCCGCACTGGTTTTAACAAAATTCAACCAATCTAAACTAGGGCGAATATTTTTCTGGGTTAATATTTCCACAATATCCCCATTTTTTAAAGGCGTATCTAAGGGAACGATTCGATCATTAACTTTTGCTCCTTTACAATGATTTCCCACTTCACTATGGATACGATAGGCAAAATCAACGGGGGTCGCCCCATGAGTTAATGCCATCACATCTCCTTCGGGAGTAAACACATAAACGTCATCAAATTCTAAATTACTTTTAACACTTTCAAGATATTCTTTGGCATCTTTTAAATCACTATGCCATTCTAATAATTGCCGTAACCAGGTGAATTTGTCATCCATTCCTGTCACTTGACCCCCATTAGAATTCCCTTTTTCTTTGTACTTCCAATGGGCTGCAATTCCATATTCGGCAATATGGTGCATTTCTACTGTCCGAATTTGTACCTCAACAGGTCTTCCCGTATTACCAATCACCCCAGTATGTAGGGACTGATACCGATTAGGTTTGGGTAATCCAATATAATCTTTAAAGCGTCCAGGAATAGGGCGAAAAGCGTCATGGACAATGGCTAAGGTACGATAACATTCCTCGTTGGTTTCAACGATCACTCGTAACGCCGCAATATCATAAATTTCATGAAATTGTTTCTGTCTTTGGTGCATTTTCTTATAAATGCCATATAAATGTTTGGGGCGTCCGGTGACTTCATAACATTTAATTCCTCCATTCTCTAGTCTATCGCGCAAAACCTGGGCAAGTTCGGCTAATTTTTCTTCTCGAATCACACGGCGATCAGAGACTAATTCTTTAATATTTTGGTAAGCTTCTGGCTCTAAATATTTAAAGGATAAATCTTCTAATTCCCATTTAAACCGACCAATCCCTAAACGATTTGCTAAGGGAGCAAAAATTTCACGAGTTTCTAACGCAATACTGCGCTGTTTATGTTCAGGAAGAAAATCTAGCGTTCGCATATTATGAAGTCGGTCAGCGAGTTTCACCACAATCACACGAATATCTTTCGCCATGGCTAAAAACATTCGTCGGAAGTTTTCAGCCTGCCGTTCTGTGGTGTTAGAAAAGTTAAATTTAGACAGCTTAGTGACACCCTCGACCAGATGGCGAACTTCTGCCCCAAAATGCTGTTCTAATTCTTCTGGAGTCACCTCCGTATCTTCAATAATGTCATGGAGAAAACCCGCCGCCACCATGGCAGAATCTCCTCCTAAATACCGCAGCAACCCTGCTACGGCAATGGGATGATTAATATAGGGTTCTCCTGATTTGCGATACTGTCCTTGGTGCAGTTGATAGGCAAATTGAAAAGCCCGCACAATCAAATCATTCTTGGCAGAAGACGGGGTATCAGATTTGACCAGAGAACTAGAAACCTCCATGCACTGTTGCAGCCAGTCAGGAATGCTACATTCATAGTCAAGGTCAGTTTTAGCAAGGATTTGAGTATTCATGATAGTTACACCTATAGGGTAATAATACTGATAAGACAATCCGGCGCGGGATAAATTTGTGTATTTTTTTATACCACAAGAAAACAGAAAACCAAAACTTGTGAAACAAGTAAGTTTCACGGAGTTGATTGACGACTATCCGCCCCTTCACTCTAAAAAGTGAACAGCGCTTGATAGAACAATAGCACTCTCTTAAGGTCAGCTTAACCTGCCCCCAAGTGCAGGTTTGAAGATTAGGATCAACCGCTCATCTCCCTCAAAATCAGGATTTGGTCTTGGGGGTACTGCGATCGGATTTTGCTAAACCTCTAGTGAATGAAGCCTGAATCCTTGTCTATTATTTAATAATATAGACAAAATTCTTAACAATATGTTATCAAAATCTACCTCTCAAGTGATCGATCAGTTCCAAAATACCTTGAAACAGCTTCACACGACCTTGATTTCAGCCCCTCTCGATTCTACCGATTTAAAACAGACCTTTCAACAGGCAAAAGTCACCTTTCAAACCCAAATTATGGGGATCAACGAGAGTGATTTTGATCCCCCTGTTGAGTCTCAAATCCAATCCTATTTAACGGAAACTCATAAACAGATGCGACTCTTAGAAATGGATCTAAAATTTCTACAAGCATCCCATCAATCTGCCACCTTCCGCACCCGCCTCACCCAAATTCAAAATCGCCTCGATCTCCTGTTGAGTTATGGTGAAGCCATTTTGAAAGATGTTTGATACTTAAACCTAAACAGTGAAATCTTTTTCCCTGTTCCCGGCTCTAACCAATGCGACGAGGAAGTTCAAAAAGTAAAAAAAATTAACCACCTCCGTCATGATAACAAACTTGGAGATGGTAAGAATAATAGTATAGGAATACTTTTTTATTTTAAATTCCCATTCAGAAAGAAACTAAATGTAGGTACTTTCTGATTCAAAATCAGGAACACTGAAGATTGCAGAGAAAACTGGAGTCAGAGATAAGGTAAAGCCCTCGGTCTGTTAGTGTGTCTCGGCTGCATCCATCGCTGGACTTCGACCTAACACCTATAAACGGGTGTTCTGCCCGTGACCTTACTTGGTTAAGCCAATGAGAGTAATCATCTTGAGGTGGG
>NZ_JADEWU010000151.1:0-2618 GCF_015207485.1 Planktothrix mougeotii LEGE 06226 | reverse complement strand
CTGATTTGAATGCAGCACGAAAGTGCGATTCGTTCAGTCGAAACCTAGAAATAGGGGGATGGCTGGCATTTGTTGAGTAACCCTGAAGGGTTGAGTAAGCACTTAAATCCTCAACAAAAGACAACTTCATAACCTTGTAAGTGAGGATGAGTATCCTAGAAAATCCAAGTCTTACCTTCCAGACGCGGGAATGAAAGCAAATTCCCTACGGTAGCGACTAGCCATCAATCCGTAAAGCGGGAATTAAAGCGGAAACAGCGACTTATAGCCTAATTAAGTCAACCGTGAGCAAGTTCATCATGGATAACGAAAGTGAAGTCATTGTTTGAATTATCGTTACAGCAAAGCAGTGAAATCAGGCTGACACACTGCGAGTACCAAAAGGTCAATAGTTAGGGTGGTATAGGGATTTTCATCAATATACCAAGCGTTACCCGAAAACTCGATAAAGAGATGACATCCTGCCATGAACTAACAAAGGTTATGAGGAACGAAGTAACCCTACTAATTACACTCTAGTCAAGGTCGAAAACTAAGAGTAGTCAGCTAAGACGAAAACTCTGTAATTGAACAGGTAATAGTAGGGAGAGATTGAGTCAGAAGCCAAAGCCTATTTGTAATGAATAGGATATGCAGACGGACTCACGATTACACGGAATGAAAACTTGTAAGTAGTAATAAAAAAGTTATGACCACTGTTCAACAGATGGATAAATGGAAAACCTGGCAAGATATCAACTGGAAGAAGGTTGAACGTCAAGTTTTTAAGTTACAAAAACGAATTTTCAGAGCGTCTAGTTGTGGAGATGTCAAGAAAGTTCACAGACTCCAAAAATTATTGTTAAAGTCCTACAGTGCCAAAGCGTTATCGGTGCGTAGAGTCACCCAAGACAATCAAGGAAAGAAAACCGCAGGAGTGGATGGAGTAAAATCTCTGACCCCAAAACAACGGTTAATCCTAATGACTGAATTAAACTTGGGAACAAAGGTCAAACCCACACGCCGAGTATGGATACCCAAACCAAACGGTGAAAAAAGACCTTTAGGTATACCTACCCTGAAAGACCGAGCCTTACAAGCACTAGCTAAACTGGTATTAGAACCAGAGTGGGAAGCCAAATTCGAGCCAAACAGCTACGGATTTAGAGTAGGACGCTCAGGTCATGATGCCATAGCAGGAATATATAATGCCATCAATAAAAAGGCAAAATATGTTCTTGATGCAGACATAGCCAAGTGCTTTGACCGTATAGACCATCAAAAACTGTTAGAGAAACTTGACACCTACCCAACCCTGAATAGACAAATCAAATCATGGTTAAAAGCAGGTGTCATAGACGATAAACAGTTATTCCCAACCTCAGAAGGTACACCCCAAGGTGGAGTGTTATCACCGTTACTGGCAAATATAGCACTTCACGGATTAGAAGAACTGGTGATGAAACTAGCACCCTCATTTGACATGAGAGATAATAGAGGATACACCCTCGGAGTTAGGGATAAAGAAAAATCAGTAACACTAATTCGATATGCAGACGACTTTGTTGTACTGCACGAAAACCTAGAGGTGATTCTCCTAATTAAAAAGGAGATAGAGGGATGGTTGCAAAATATCGGACTTGAGTTAAAACCCAGTAAAACAAGGGTAGCCCATACATTGAAAGAACATGAAAGTGAACAAGCTGGATTCGACTTTCTAGGGTTCACCATTAGACAATTTCCTGTCGGTAAATATACATCAGGAAACAAGTCAAGAGGCGGAAAACTGGGTTTTAAAACAATAATAACCCCCAGCAAAGACAGTCAAACAAGAAATTACAGAGAACTGAAACACATCATCAACACCAGTAAAGGATTAACCCAAACTGAACTTATTAACAGATTAAACCCTGTAATAAGAGGATGGTGTAATTACTTCTCAGCAGTGGTTAGTCAAAAAGTATTTGAAAGATTAACCCATGTCCTAACACACAAGCTCATCAAGTGGGGAATCAAACGCCATCGAAATAAAAGCAGAAAGTGGATTGTTAAAAGATACTTTCAGTCTATAGATGGTAAAAACTGGGTATTTGCAACTAGAAAGGGAAACAACCTATTAAAGTTGTATGAACATAGCGAAACTGAAATTAAACGTTATGTAAAAGTCAAGGGAAATGCCTCACCCTTTGACGGAAACCTGGTTTATTGGAGTACAAGAATGGGTACAAATCCTGAGATGCCAACAGGAATATCAAAACTGTTGAAAAAGCAAAAAGGAAAATGTACTCACTGTGGACATTTCTTCAAAGATGAAGATTTAATGGAAATCGACCATATTACTCCTAAATCTTTAGGAGGAAATAACAGTTACAACAATCTCCAACTTCTTCATCGACATTGCCATGATGAAAAGACAGCCTTTGATGGCAGTCTAGGCAGAAAATCTGACTGTAATAGTGTCAAGCCTGAACCACCCCTACCAGAAAACTACATCTGGATACAGGATATGTTGGTAACGACGTAGGTATGTCAAACCCCGTGTAGTTGAGGAGCGGAATGACGAGAAATTGTCACGTTCCGTTTTGTAGAGCAGTAGGAGAGGCGACTCTCTTACTGACTTTAATCCTTTCTCAATGGGA